>JAOULY010000057.1 GCA_029881775.1 Gammaproteobacteria bacterium | reverse complement strand
GAGGCTCTGCCCGCAATAAATCCACATAAGTATATGGACGTCCCATTGCTGGAACACGGCCAGCACAATGGTCAGCAAATTGGATGACAGCAGGGCCGTGACGGTACGGTCGCTGTAGACTCTGCCTGTGAAGTTAATCGTGCTGCTAATATCCATCGCCTGGCTTCTTGTTTCGCCTGCCCGGGGTGACACCTGTGTAATCGGCTGGCTGCAACCTGCCTGAAGCCAGGGGCTGGATATCAGTAAAAGGGGACAGCCCCTGAATTTTTATTCCCTCCATCCCCTGTTAAATCTTTTAAATCCACATGAAAGAAACCGGGTTCATATTCAATCATCATTGTGAAGGTCTCTATAAACGACTGCTGAAACTACTCCGGAAACGCCCGGTTTGAGTCAACCTGCTTCCTGGGGTCCTGATTATTCCGCAAGTAATCAGGTGGTTGGCGGTGATCCATGGATTGGGAATATAGTCCCACATTATTATTGACATACATCAATAAAAAGTATGTCAGTCCTGTCAGAATGAAGCCCGGAAGATCATCGGACATGACAACTCTGTCGGAATAATAAGCAAGTACAGCTGTTCATGTACTTCGGGGGTAACAACGTGAGCACACCAGCCAAAACTGTTCGTCCCGGTATTTCGCAGTCATTCGATCTGCAGTCATTGATCGACAGTCATGCAGAACCGTTCGTTGTCATCGATCGTAACTACCGCATCGTCGCCGTCAATGCTGCTTATGCCAGGGCCTACGGCGCATTTTCATCACAGGCTGTTGGCCAGACCTGTTATCGCATCAGCCACAACAAGGATCAGCCCTGTCACCGCAACGGTGAGGAATGTCCACACATCAATCTCTTCAAGGATGGCAAACAATACAGTTGTATTCACACGCACCTGAATGGCAAGAACCACTTGCATCAGGTGCGTGTCACGGCCGTTCCCTTGTACGATGGCGACGGACAGCTGTTCATGGGGGAACTGCTGCAGCCGATCTTGCCGGATACCTGCGGGTGCGAGCAGGAAAGCAAGCACATGGCCGGCAACAGCCAGGCGTTCACCGCCTGTCTCGAGCAGCTCAGGCTGGTGGCGGCGGCGAATGCGCCTGTCCTTGTGCAGGGAGAAACGGGTACCGGCAAGGAGCTGGCGGCGAGTTTCATTCACAGCCAGTCACCGCGTAGCGGCAAGCCGTATCTTACCGTTGATTGCACGGCCTTGACCGACACTTTGTTCGAGGCGGAAATCTTCGGTCATGAGAGAGGAGCCTATACCGGCAGTGTCGGGGAGAAGCCGGGCCTGTTCGACCAGGCCGATGGTGGCACCCTTTTTCTGGACGAGGTCGGTGAGCTGCCGCTGACCCAGCAGGCCAAGTTATTGCGGGTACTGGAAACAGGTAAATACCGGCGTGTCGGCGGGCGTAGTATCCGTAAGGTCAATGTTCGTATCATCTGTGCGACCAACCGTCATCTGTGGGAAGCGGTAACTGCCGGTACGTTCAGGGAAGACCTGTATTACCGTATTGCCTGTCTGTCAGTCCGCTTGCCGAGTCTGCGTGAGCGCAAGGACGATATCCCGCTCCTGGCGGAGTGCCTGCTCGAACCCGTCAGACAGTCCATGCAGCGTTCAATAAGCCTGACAGCGGATGCAGTGGAGTGCCTGAAGACCTATCACTACCCGGGTAATGTGCGCGAACTGCGAAACATTCTCATTGTCGCCGCTACACATGCGGCCGATGATGAAATCGGTGAGACTGTTATTGAAAGGGTAATCAGGCAATTGGCCGGGAGTCACAGCCCCGCACCGGCACCGGTGCGGGTGAATACGCGGGGAGATGCCGGCGGGAAATCCGATGCCGGTAAATCACCGGATGACGGGGAAAAGTCAGCTGGAAATTATTCGCTCAAGGACGCCGAGGCGCAACACATTCGTGCGTTACTGGCACAACATAATGGTAGCCGCCGCAAGGTGGCTGCCATGCTGGAAATCAGCGAACGCACCCTCTACCGCAAGCTGAAAAAATACGGCCTGTATTGACCGACACGAGCTACTTTTTTTATAAGTCGACTGCGATTTTATTGTGGGAGCAGCTGACATCCATGACACGCACGTCAGAAATTGTCTGCCATTAATGGCAGACAGGTTAAACAAGCAGTCTGTCCGAAGCTGTTTGGTATAAACAGAAAAGCATCATTATTGTTAATAACTTCAAAAATATCCGGGAACGATATTTCTGGTAAAACATTCTGGTATGTAACTTGCCTGATAACCGGACAGATACTTTGCCGCACTGTCGCGCGTTTTACTGTGACAACAATATTCATGGCGGTGAATCCCGGTCGGGGGAGACGGGTATTTATCGTTAAAACTTAAAGGGGCAGAAAGATGAAGACACCGTCAAGAACCCTTCATTCCACCTGGATCTGTGGTTATTTAGTTGCCATGTGTTTCCTGGCGCTGGGTGTTTCGGAGCCGGCGTTTGCGGACCCGTTCAGTATTACGCGCGCCTATTGGGATGACTCGGACAGCCGCCTCGTCGTAAGTGGCAGGGGCGAAGACCGCGAGGACGTCACTGTTACCAATGCGGCTACCCAGATCGTAGTCGGCACCGACGATGTCCACGATGATCGCTGGCGTGTCCGTGTTGAGAATCCAGCCGTGGTCCCCTGCCGGGTGCGTGCCGAGCAGAGTAACGGTGATTCAGCCGAGCGCGATGTGGATGGCGCGCCGGCCGATTGTGACGCGGGTGGTGGCGGTGGACCTGGAGATCCCGGGCTGCCGAAGCAGACCGACTTCAAGATCATGATGAACTACGAGCTGGGCATGCACTGCACCGGTTTCGAGTTTGCCTACTGCTGCGTACTGCCGGCATACAATTCTATCCTGGCGCAGGTCGTCAAGCCGCAGAACGGTCAGAATGACTTTGCCGAATTGCTGGAAGGCGATCCGAACATGAACACCTCGGCCGACGTGCTGGCTCGCCAGACCGTGATCCGCGATCCGTCGCTGGATGACAACGGCGAGTTCAACAAGTACGTGCTGCGCTACTGGCATGATGCCCAGCCGCGCAACGACGGTCGTGGCAAGGCGCAGACCTCGACCCTGATCAGCAACGTCGAGGGCAACTCGCTGTTGTCGTGGAACACGGTGGCCGATGCGGGTGCCATCGTCGGTGCAACCGGCCCCTGCGACCGCGGTGCGCTGGAGACCGGCACCTACAACGGCTCCACCGGCGTGGTGCTGGGTAACGGTGATCTGACCGATGTTGGTTGTACCTTCGGCGTGCCGATCGATAATTACCAGAACACGGTGTGGAACCACCTGTATATCTATGAGGTCAGCGCAGCCGGTGTGGAAGGCCACAAGCCGCCGGGTGCCGGTACACTTGAGGCCGAGAAACACCGTCTTGGCATTCACGTTGACTATCCGACCAACTTCGGCCCGGCCGGCCACGGTATGGAAGGCCTGCTGACCTTCTCGGGTGATTCCGGCACGGTGGTCTACACCCAGATGAAGGTACTGGAAGACCTGCCGGTCATGCTGACTTCGCCGCGCATCTGGGAGGCCCTCGGCCTGCCGCTGACGCCGTTCGAGGACAGCATCGATTTCTTCGGCAACCCGGGACTGGTGGACGAGGACTCCATCCGCCCGTATGTGCAGATGAAGGCACGCCTGCATCACGCCAACTGTGATTCATCCGGAAACTGTACCGAGGGTGCAGCAGTACTGGACAGTGAAGGTAACGAGGTGATCGGTTTCGGTACCGCGCCGATCGACATCCCGAACTGCGAACGTTGCCACTCGGCCTTCGATACGCCGAACAGTCCGAACGTGTCGGGTAGCCCGGAGGCCCTCGAGGTCACCCAGGAAATCGCGTTCTGGAACTCCTATTACGCCATCGACACCGGTGCCGGCGACTCGGACTGGTACTCGCGTCTGAAGGGCGCCGGTATCTCGATCCTGGCGCGGCATGACGCCGAGCACGGCACCGGCTTCCTGGATGCATATCCGGGTAGCGGCGCGCTGCGCCCGGCAACCTGTGAGCGCGGCACCGTCGGTGCAAGCTGTGCGCTGCATAGCGACTGCGACACCGCGCCGGGTGCCGGTGACGGGCAGTGCGACATCCCGCAGAACACTCGTACCGGTCACGAGTCGGTGATCTGCCAGAAGTGTCACGCGGATAACGTGATCGCGGTGGTCAAGTCGGCCAACTGCGGACCGGGCAGCGACTGCTCGGAGACGGCAGCGGACCAGCTGTTCTCCAACATCGCGCCGGTCGATCCAGTCACCGGTGCGGGCCACCTGATCCCGCCGCTGACCGAGGCGATCCACTACAACCATCGTGAGGTCAGCGAATGCGAGGATCCGAGTGATCCGTTGACCTGCGGGCCGATCGAGTTCTCCGATGCGCTGGGCCGCTCGGGCGGCTGCCAGGGTTGTCACCCGGCGCACCGTTCCGACGGCGACATGGCGGGTTACCCGATCGACCTGGACGGCAACAACTTCTACGCCGACCTGGACAACCGCGACGCCAACGGCGGCTGCTTCGTCGGCCGCGACGTCCACTCCAACCCGGGTAAGGACCTGGACGGTGCGGAGACGCCGAGCCACCTGAATCCGATCGGTCAGTGGTTGCAGGACAACGTCGCCAGCGACACCGGCACCTGGAAGGGTATCTGGTGCACCAACTGCCACAACCAGGCGACCCAGCAGGTGTGGAAGGCCGAGAATGTCCAGAGTCTGGTTCATGCCCGGCCGGGCGATCCGGGTCACGTGCGCGAGCCAGGTGTCGGTGCGAGCCTGGCCGACGTGGTCACGGCGGTCAATGCCTCCCTGGGTACGAGCACCGATCTGACCACCTTCATCGAATGGCTGGATCCGGGCGAGCACCGGGCGACAGACCGCACCAGCGCCATCTGGCAACCGGATCCGGGTATGTGCAACCATGCAGCATCTTTGCTGGGACTTGGCGAGGCGTCGCCTTATCAGGACGGCAATGTGGCGACCATCGAGATCGCCCTCGGCTCGACCGATGGCTCAGAGTGTTCGACGGGTATTGGCCTGCCGGGACCGAGTTGCCTGGGTGAACCGGGTGGTGCGCCTTCGTTCTTCATCTGTGGTTCGGTCGACGGCGATGGTGACGTCAGCGTCAGCCTGCTGGACTTCTGCACCACGCCTGACTGTGTGGGGGCGGCCCAGACAGGCTTGAGCGACGCTGGCTTCACCACGGCGGCGGTACCGGTACCGATGTCGGCAGCGACCGACGGTCGCGACCACTGGCTGTCGCCGGGCGAGCCCCACTGTGCGGACTGCCACTCGGCCCCGTACGTAGAGCAGAGCGGTAACATCAACGCGTTCCCGCCGTTTAACTACCCGCGTAAGGCATCACTCATGCGCTACTCGCGTGGTCACCAGGACATCACCTGCCAGGGTTGCCACGAGTCGATCCACGGTCTGTATCCGGTCACCCCGACCATTGATACCACGACCTACGCGCAGGCGGCCAGCCTGAATGCCGACGGGTCGCACGGTCCGCTGAAGTGTGCCACCTGCCACCAGACCAACGGCAGTGGCGTGCATGCGCGTGCCTGCGAACCGGGCACGGAAGGGGGCAAATGCGAGCAGGGTCCGGGCTGGCGTGATCACAACAACACGCCGATCTGGAACGACTTCGACGCGGCCGTGTCATGGGCGCACAACTTCACGCTTGAGGACAACCTCTTCGATGATTATTGCCTCGGTTGTCATGAAGACGAGTCCGACGAGATGAAGGAGTTCAATCACGGCGTGCTGGAATGGTCGGACGACTGGCTCGAGCATGCCGACAAGGGTCGCGTATCGCGCAAGATCATGGACCGTGCCGAGATTGCCATGTTCGACTACGTGGCTGGTGGTGCGCCCGGGGAAGACCCGCTGGAAACGGTCTGTATGGGCTGTCATAGCGACGAGAGCGATGAAGTCTCCTGTGACGAGAAGGACTGGAAGGAGCACCTCACCGAGGGTCGCGTGTCCCACGGCGTCTGGGAATCCGTCTCGATGGCACTGGCCGGCAGCACTTGTGGCTGGTAAAAACGAGACAATGCCGCTACCAGGTACAGGGGTACATTAACAGGGAGAGGGGAAGGCAACTTCCCCCTCTTTCCTGTTACTGCGGCCGCATAACTGCAGAAGACCACGGCTTTAGTCATGGATGGGTGAGCCCGTCTGCTGTACGCCAGGTGGATGGAAGTCATCAATGGTGCGTATAGCGTTTCCTGCCATTGAAGCTTTCATTAGCATCGGTAAGGTCTTATCCGGATAGCTCTTGATGAAAGACCCCGGTAACAGTTAACTGTAGCTGGTTATGCATCATGAATATCCGGCAGGTGAACCAATTCGGCGTATGGGCATCGAAAAAGCCTGCACTGTTATCCCGGTGCGTGACATTTACCGGGTGCTATGGCACTAGAAACCAACAATCATTTCCTGGACATCTGCCGGACTATCAACAATGACACGAATTACACGACGAGTTGCGCTGTTCATTACGTTTCCCCTGGTCCTGACCTGGCTGGGTGCCTGCAGCGATGAGCCATCCGGGGTGGCGGAGACCACGGACGCAAGACAGGCACAGGAAAGCAGACTGACTGGAATAACCGCCGGATCGGATCCGGCTGCCGGGAAGCTTCATGATGTGGTTGCCAGGGTAGGCGACCAGTCCATCACCTTCCGCGAGATCAATACCATGATCAACAGTGCCGCAATTGTCGGCCTGTCGATGCCCGAGCTGGGTTCGCCGGAACGCGACACGGTGCGCCTGACGCTGCTGGACAAGTTGATCACGGCCAATCTTTTATACCTCGATGCACGGCAACAGGGCGTGGACAAGGAGCCGGAATATCAGCGGGCAGTCGACCAGTTCAGGGACGGCATTCTTGCCAAACTGTATCGCAGCAGGGTGCTGATCGGCGAAATCGATGTGGCGGAGGAGGATGTCCGGGAGTTTTACAACAACAACATCGTGGAAGGTACGGAACTAACCGGGGAACTCAAGGCGGGGATCGAGGCGACCATCCGCAAGAACCGTATGAAGGGGCGCATTGCGAACAGTCGTGAACGTTTGCGGGAGGGGCACATGGCGGCGATCAATGTCAGCGACCTGGAGCCGGCTGATGATCAGGTGCGCAGCGAACACGATGTGCTGGCGGAACTGGACGGTGTCGGCATCACCTGGGGCGAGGTGCGGCCGGCGTTACAGCGTGCCCACGCCCTTAAATCCGTGCAGATGCGGATCGAGGAGCTGGAAAAAATCATCGACAATCGCATTATGGCGCAGAAGGCGAAGGAGGCCGGTCTTGAGAATGACCCCGTCTTCAAGGCCAGAATGGACGAATTCAGCAAGACCAGCCTGATCAATATCCATCGCGGGCGCCTGATCGACTCCTGGGAACCGGCCGGGGAGGAGACCCGGGATTACTACGAAGCCAACAAGGACCGCATAATTGTTAAGGAAATGCGCAAGCTGCAGATGCTGGTGGTTGAAACCGAGCAGGAGGCAGCACGCTTGAAAAAACAGATCGAGGCCGGCGAGCTCACCTTTCACAAGGCGGTTGCCGAGCATTCCATTGTGCCGGACGCCAACAAGACGCTCGGCCAGATCGGCTGGGTGCAGGAGGGCAGCGGTTTTCCCGAGCTTGACGAGGTAACCTTCCTGCTGGAGGCCGGCGAGATCGGTGGTCCGGTGCAGTCACCGGCCGGCTGGCACGTGATGCGGGTGCTGGACCAGCGCGATGCGCTGCATAAAAATATCGCCGATCCGCAGACCCTGAAGGAAGCCCGGCGCATGCTGCTCGAGGACAGGCTCAACCAGTACGTCATCAACTTGCGCAAGGATAATTTCAAGGTGGCGATCGAGGAGGATATGCTGCAGAAGCTTTCCCAGCAGGAGATCGACTGGTACCAGGAGATCCAGGAGAAGGCCCGGAAGTCACCCGAGGAGGTTATTGAGGATATCAAACGCCTGCAGAAGTAGCTGGTGCGCGTGACAGCACTCAGGGCTGTGCCTGCTTTTTGCCGTGCCCCTCGATCTGGTAGTGTAGTTCCCCGATGTTTTCCTGCAGGCGTTTTGATGCCAGCTGGTTGCGCATCTGCACCAGCACCGGCAGTCGCTCGATTACCTTCTGCCCGGTCTTTGAACTGTAAAAGGCGATCATCTCGTTCATTTCCTGCTCGCTGAACTCCTGCAGGTACATATCGGTCAGGGCATCCCGCATGCTGTTCCAGCCGATGTGGCGTTCCAGGAACTCACGCACGGCGCTTTCATGGTCGCGCAGTCCGGGGCTCTGGGTTAGCTGCAAGGCCAGGACGCTATCTACACTCTCGTCGATTTTCTGCTGCATGGCGGTCAATTCGAACAGTTTTTCCACCGACTGCCGGTGCGAGGCCGCATCGGCCAGCGCGGCGGCCGGCACGCAAGCAGCAAGCAGAACGATGACAGGCCCGAATAATTTTCTTGTGGACATAATAGTTTCTCCAGATAT
>JAOULY010000468.1 GCA_029881775.1 Gammaproteobacteria bacterium | reverse complement strand
TTCACGTGGAACATGGTATAATCAAGCCTCGAAATTTCAGTTAGACCCATTCATGTCAAACTACGATTCCACTAGCATCCAGGTGCTGAAAGGGCTTGATGCGGTACGCAAACGGCCAGGTATGTATATCGGTGATACCGACGACGGAACCGGTTTGCATCACATGGTTTTCGAGGCGGTAGATAATTCTATAGACGAGGCACTCGCGGGCCATTGCTCGGAGATCAGGGTTGTAATCCATAGCGACGGATCGATTTCGGTCAAAGATAATGGACGCGGAATCCCTGTCGATATTCACAAGGAAGAAGGGCGTTCTGCGGCAGAAGTAATCATGACGGTTCTGCATGCGGGCGGGAAATTCGACGATAATTCTTACAAAGTTTCAGGTGGATTGCATGGCGTCGGTATTTCGGTCGTCAATGCCTTGTCGGAAACCCTGTCTTTGCGAATCAAACGCCAGGGCAAACTGTACACCCAGGAGTATAAAAGGGGGGAACCACAGGGCGATTTGCAGGAAGTGAAGGATACCGACAAGACAGGCACCGAATTACGGTTTCTGCCGAGCCGTGAAATATTCAGCGATATAGAATTTCATTACGATATCCTCGCCAAACGTTTGCGTGAACTTTCGTTCCTGAACTCGGGAGTGCGCATATACCTTTTCGATGAACGCAGCAACAAGGAAGACCTGTTCGAATATAAAGGCGGTATTCGCGCTTTCGTCGAGCATCTCAACAAGAACAAGACGCCGATCCACGAGAAAACCATTGATATCAAGATGGACCTGGACAATGTCGGTGTCGAGGTATCGATGCAATGGAATGATTCGTACCAGGAAAACATCTTCTGTTACACCAATAACATCCCGCAGCGTGACGGTGGTGCACATTTGGCAGGCTTTCGCGCGGCCCTCACTCGTACCCTGAATAACTATATTGAGAGTGAAGGGCTGTCGAAGAAGGAGAAGGTTTCTACTACGGGTGATGATGCCCGGGAAGGTTTGACCGCGGTATTGTCGGTAAAGGTACCGGATCCGAAGTTCTCATCACAGACCAAGGAAAAACTGGTCTCTTCAGAGGTGAAGGGGGCTGTAGAATCGGCCATGTCCGAAAAGCTGCAGGAGTTTTTGCTGGAGCATCCGGCAGACAGCAAGGCCATTGCCTCTAAGATGGTGGATGCCGCACGTGCTCGTGAGGCAGCGCGTAAGGCCCGTGAGATGACCCGTCGTAAGGGCGCGCTGGATATCGCAGGCTTGCCGGGAAAGCTGGCAGATTGTCAGGAGAAGGACCCTGCGCTGTCTGAACTGTTCCTGGTGGAGGGTGACTCCGCCGGCGGTTCGGCCAAACAGGGCAGGGATCGTAAGTATCAGGCGATTTTGCCACTAAAGGGTAAAATCCTGAACGTTGAGAAGGCCCGTTTTGACAAGATGCTCTCTTCCCAGGAGGTCGGCACACTGATTACGGCTATGGGCTGTGGTATCGGTAGGGATGAATACAACCCGGATAAGTTGCGTTATCACCGCATTATCATCATGACCGATGCGGACGTGGACGGTTCACACATCCGCACTCTGTTGTTGACCTTTTTCTATCGTCAGATGCCTGAACTGATTGAACGTGGCTATATCTATATTGCCCAGCCACCGCTGTATAAGGTCAAAAAGGGCAAGCAGGAGCGTTATGTAAAGGACGATATTGAGCTGAACGAATATCTGTTACAGATGGCCATGGATGGTACCAGTCTCTACTCCAATGAGGCCGCACCGGCCATCAGTGGCGTGGCACTGGAGACCTTGGCCAATGACTATACACTGGCAATGAGTTCTATCCGCCGCCTGGCCAAGCGTTTTAACGCTGGAGTAATGGAGCGTCTTATATATCAACCCGCTCTGAGCATGGAGATGCTCAATGATCAGGCTGCGATGCAAGCCTGGTCTGATACGCTCTCTGCCAGTCTGAATACCGATGACAAGATTCGCTATCGCACGCTGGTTGAGCCAGATGCGGAAAATGGTGGTTATCTGTTACGGGTGATGATGGCCAAACATGGTGTCAGCAGTGAGTATGTCCTGAACAATGACTTCTTCAAGTCCGGTGAATACCAAAAACTAACCAAGCTGGGTGGCGAACTGGACGGGCTGCTGGGTGAGGGTGCTTTCGTACAGCGTGGCGAGCGTAAGCAAGAGATCAGACATTTTTCCGAGGCCATGAGCTG
>JAOULY010000467.1 GCA_029881775.1 Gammaproteobacteria bacterium | reverse complement strand
ATCTGCGGAGGAGATATCGAGATTGTCGAGGTCGGCATCCATGAGGTCCGACATGGTGTTGTCGAGTGCTTCAAGTGCGCTTTTGATGGCCTTGCGCAGCTGTGCTTCTTCAACCAGGACGGCTTCGGTGTTGACGCCGGTATGAAATTTGAACTCGTCGATTGCGCCCAGGTTGGTCGGGTCGGAGACCGCGACATACAACCGGTTGGCACGCGTAAACAGGGGCAGGGCGTTATGCTGCTGGATCAGCTTGTCGCTGACCATGCGAATCGGTGCGACCTCCATATCCATCGCCTCGAGGTCGAACAGCGGTACGCCGAATTCATGTGCGCCGGACCAGGCGATCTCGCTACTGCCAAGAATCTTGTTTTCAACCAGGTAACTGACGAAATGCGAACGCTTCTTGAGGGCCGCTTCGTGTGCCGAAGTGGCATCATCCTCGGACAGCAGGCCGTCCATGACAAGGCGTCTGGCGAGGCCGCTGAGATTGACTGTCGGGTTAGTTGTGGCCATGTTTCATAAGCTTGTCAGATAACAGTCTCTGTACGCTGTGATCGCTGTACGATTTTCCGTAGTTCACTCACAGAAAAACGCTGCGAAGCTGTCGGGTAAAAGTACAATAATTGCATTATATGTCAAGTATTTATCGGGTATATTCGCATATCCCCGGGCTGCATCACACCCCTGACGAAACATTGTTTCGGTCAGACGCTATACCATTGTTTCGTCCTGATTTATTGATTCTTTAACCGATTGGCACAATGTGCCTGCCTGATACAGGCAACAAGGGTCCACGATCCGGCTGAGAGTTTATTGCAATTCATTCTCGAGGACCGCCTGATACCGGCTGGCAATGAGCGCCCAGGCATGGTTTTGCTGTGTATAAGTCCTGGCGTGCGTGCCCGCCTGCTGCAGCCGGTCAGGGTCGTGCAGCAGGTCGGTAATCTGATGTTGCCAGGCATCGGCATTGCCGGGTTCCAGCAGAAAACCGTTTTTTCCCTCACTGATGGCATCCTGCAGGCCTTCAATACGGGCAGCAACCACGGGTAAACCGCGTTCCGCCGCTTCGAGGACAACCAGGCCGAATCCTTCCATATCATCGGCAACCGGTATATTGGGCTGAACGAACAGGTCGGCACAGGCAAACAGCTGCTCGCGTTCCCTGTTCGAGACGGCACCTGTCATGACGACCCTGTTTTGCAGTTGCAGGCGCTCTACGGTGGCCGCGATGTTATCCCGCTCAGGACCGTTGCCGGCAACCACGTAGGTCAGGTCAGGGTCCAGCCCGGGCAGGACGTTTTCTATAAACCAGGCAACGCCTTTTCGCCGCACCAGGCGACCAAGGGTTAACAGCATTCGACCGGGTACGGGGTGTGAGAGGCGATGTTCAAGTGCCTGGCGCTGACAGTGTTCGATGGATGCCGTTAATTCCACGCCATTGGGTATGAAGGTGAATTTGCTGGCGGGTATGCCACGCCCGGTACCCTCAGTGATGGTTGCGTTACCGACGGCAATGAGGCGGTCAAGGCCGGGAAGAAAGCGGCCAACCCACAACGCCTGGTAAACGCGGCTGGCGTAAGTCAGGTCGAGGCCATGCACAATGCAGGCCACGGGTTTCCTGGAGAACAGCTTGATGATGACGCCGATGATGGCCAGTACGCCGTCACCAAGCAGGACGATATCGTAGCGCCGCAGCACAAGTAGTGCCCGGATAGTTGCGTAAGGCAGAAACAGCGGCAGCAGCTTTTTGCCATGCCGGTTCGCTATCACGCCTGTCTCGCAATGCGTGCCGAGTGCCTGTGCGATTGACTGGTTCTGCTGTTCAATTCCGCCAATGACCGGCGGAAAGGCGCGTGAAATGAAAAGTACTTTCATTATGGAATGCGATGAGAAGCTATTTTTTAAGTACCCAGATATAGCCGGGGAAAGCCCAGTAAGCGAGTCTTAGCAGCAGGCGTGCAACGGTGGCCTTCAGGCTGCCCGGCCTGACCATGTAGCTGGTGTGGTACCTGTCTGGCTCGGTGATCAGTCGCGCGGTGTAGTCATGGCGCGAAAAATCTTTCACCAGCGACCTCAGGCCCCAGTAGCTGAGGTGTTTCTCGTGGTAGTGGTCAGCCTTGCCGGCCAGCCGGATATAGAGATGCGCCAGCGGGCGAGGTAACACGGACAACAGCGGCAGGTTGTAGTGTGGTTCGTTCCACATCAGCCGGTTACCG
>JAOULY010000466.1 GCA_029881775.1 Gammaproteobacteria bacterium | reverse complement strand
AAATACCCATCGGCGCATCCGAACCCATCGTAATTCGGGTATCGGCCCGCGCCGGCGGCGGCACGAAAACCCCGTCACTGCTTGTCCGCCTTCCGCCGTCCTGCAGTGCCATCGACAGGCGCAGGCAGTCATCGAGTGAACAACCGCGTGCAACCCGGGGATACATTCTTGTGATCGGTAAAAGGAACAGCAGTGATCTGTCAGTGCCCTGATTGCACATCACCGCACTAATCCGGTAACACGTCCCATAGGGAACACAGCTGCATGCGTCGAGGGTGATATGAAACTGCTGTGACTACCCGGCAATACAACGCCGGGCCTTGCCGGGGGGTCAATCGTTCGCCGGGTCCTTGTAACGCTCATCCGGATGTGGGCCGCCACAGAGACCGCAGATACAGAATCGGACAACGAACAGGAGCCCAACGAGGAAAATAATCATTGCAGTGAGTGTCAGGTTGTCAAAATACATAAATGAATCTCCTTGTTGCCGTACTTATAACACCCGATTCTGGAAATACAAATTGACAAGCATCATAAAAAATTAAAATTCATACGCAGGTCTAATTTTTTCTTTTGGCGTACGCATACAAGAAACAAACAGGACACAGATATGTATTACTTGCGCACATAAACAATCACGCATCACAAGCAGGCGACAACTGCCAACAGGAACAAACAGGAAGAAGCAGGACGTCAATGAAACTACTGGTATATTGCTGCGAAAACACTTTCACAACAAACGTGCGATCGCATAAATACTGTCGGGCTACAACGACAGAAGTGCAGGATAATCCGCAATAGATTTCGTCAGGTTGTCAGGCGACGGTAAATATCGGAAACCATTTATGGCAACTTGCGCACTGCATCTATCACGGCGTAATTAACCGCGCCGTACTTATGCGGCAAATAGTCGCGCTTCAATATCACTCGTAATACAAAACGAGTTAATGCCATCATGCATCGATCAATGCCTGTCGCGTATCCTCGACTCCGCAAGCACCGCGATAGTTATCATGGTCATCGAACGGCGTCGCGGTAAACATACCGCGGGCATCGGCCTCGTCTACAGCGGGAAGTTGAACCTTGGGGAAACTTTAACAGGTGAAACATCTGCCGGGATAAAAGCCACGCAAACCCGGTGTAATCAGGAACGGTGCAGGAGTCCGGTTAAAATCCCGTGGATGATACGAAAACCACCCTGCTGCACAGACACTAGCGTCGTGCGATCCAGGTACTGCCGATGCCAAGCCGGCTCTGAATTTCGGCAGCCTCTGTTTTAGCCGCACGCGAAGAATCGAAACCCGTCACGCACAAGCGATAAATTGTCTTGCCTTTGACTTCTGCCTGCACCTGCTCAACATCAACGCCCTTGTCGGCAAATTCGGCCTGTTTCCGCGCGGCGTAGGAATGACTCTTGTAAGACGCCAGGTTAATCACCCAGTCACCCTCACGCTGACGCTTGCGCGGCTGCGGCTTTACGGGCACCTCTGGCGGCGTCGCTTGCGGCATAACAGCGGGCGTTATTGCAGGTACATTCACCGGCTTCGCAGGCAGCAGCGGCGCCTTCTGTACAGCATGCGAGGCCAGGACAACGGTTGGTTTCACCGGTTGATATTCCGGCGGTAACGAATCATCCAGGGCTGCTGAGCGGGTGCGGCCGGTGGTCGATTGCAGCGTATCAACACGCTGCGCCAGGTGCTGCATACCCGCCTCCAGCGCCTGCAACCTGGCCTCGACACTGTCACCCGCGCGGCCCTGTGCAGCCGCGTCCGGCTTCTTCTGCAGGCCGGCGCTACAGGCAAGCAGGCAGGATGCCAGTAGCAGCACAACAGGCACCTGCACATATTCACGCACCCTGCCCGGACGTGAGAAAGATACATGGCCGACTGTCTGCATTACTGTTCTCCCTTGTTACGCGTGGCCGTATCGCCCGCACCCAGCCATCGACTGAACCATGCGGGTGACCGTTGCGCGTCTGGATCCTGTTCAGACTGCGCCCCGGATGCGTCGCCGGCATGCTGAACGTCATTATCCTGCGGCGGCATGCCTGCCACCAGAGTGTTACCGGCAAGCGGCCGGAGATCATGCCAGCTACGCGCCAGTCGCTGCGCTTCCGCCAGCTGCGCGCCGGTCATTTCTTTCGCGATCTTGTCGCGGTTCCTCAGGCCATTTTCATTACCGTTCGCGCCGGACAGGTTGAACCACTTGTGCGCCATCCC
>JAOULY010000056.1 GCA_029881775.1 Gammaproteobacteria bacterium | reverse complement strand
TGTAACCGACGAGACCTATACGATCGAGATGACCGGGGCAGGCGAAAAGCTGGATGCGTTCCTGCAGACGATTGATCCCGCCCTGATCGTTGAAGTCGTCCGTTCGGGTGTGTCGGGGATCGGTCGCGGTGATCGTTCACTCAAAATTTAAATATAACGCGATGCCTTGCGGGGCAGACAACAGGTAACTGACAGGTAATGACCATGAATATCTACTACGACAAAGACGCTGACCTTTCCATCATCCAGGGCCTCAAGGTGGCCATTATCGGTTATGGCTCTCAAGGCCACGCCCATGCGAACAACCTGAAGGAATCGGGTGTGGATGTCATGGTCGGCTTGCGCCCGGGCTCGATCTCGGAGGCCAAGGCGAAAAAATCCGGCCTGACCGTCAAATCCGTCGAAGACGCCGTTGCCGGCGCTGACGTGGTCATGGTGCTGGCACCGGATGAACACCAGGCGAGTCTGTACCGGGACAGCATCGAGCCGAACATCAAGCAGGGTGCGGCGCTGGCATTTGCGCACGGCTTTAATATTCATTACCAGCAGATCGAGCCACGCGCCGACCTGGATGTCATCATGATTGCGCCGAAGGGTCCGGGCCACCTGGTGCGTTCTACCTACACGCAGGGTGCCGGCGTACCCAGCCTGATTGCCGTGTTCCAGGATGCCACTGGACGCTCCAAGGAGATTGCGCTGTCATACGCGTCTGCCAACGGCGGTGGTCGTGCCGGCATTATCGAAACAAGTTTCCAGGAAGAAACCGAAACAGACCTGTTTGGCGAGCAGGCGGTACTGTGCGGCGGCGCAACGGCGCTGGTGCAGGCCGGCTTTGAGACGCTGACCGAGGCCGGTTATGCCCCGGAGATGGCGTATTTCGAATGTCTGCATGAGCTCAAGCTGATTGTTGACCTCATGTACGAAGGTGGCATCGCCAACATGCGCTATTCAATTTCGAATACGGCCGAATACGGTGACCTGACCCGTGGGCCGCGCGTGGTCACCGCTGAAACCAAGGCGGAAATGCGTCGCATCCTCGACGAAATCCAGAATGGTGAATTTGCGCGCGAATTTATCCTCGAGAACCAGGCCGGGGCTGCAACACTCAAGGCCAAGCGCCGCCTGGGTCGCGAGCATCCGATCGAACTGGTCGGGGCAAAGCTCCGCGGTATGATGTCCTGGATTAACGAAGGCAAGATCGTCGACAAGAGCGTTAACTGATCGCGTTTTTTGCCCGCGTCTGAACAGACCGGTATTGTCTCTGTAGTGGAGGGGAGCCTGTGATTGCCAGGCATGGTGTGACACCGTTGCTGGCGGCCATTCTGGCTGCTGTGCTGGTGATGCATTTTCTTGGGGTAATAGTGTCTGTGCCGGCCTGGTTACTGGTCGTCGCGGTGCTGTTGCTGTATCGCGATCCCGACCGCAATATTCCCTCGCAACCACTGTCAGTTGTCAGTCCGGCAGACGGGCGCGTGGTCAGTGTCGAGCACACGCGTGACCCCTACCTGGACCGGGCAAGCCTGAAGATCAGTATAGAAATGGGCCTGTTTGACGTGTTTACGACGCGCAGCCCCGTCGAAGGAAAGGTACTTGAACCCCCCACGCGACCGGAAAATAAAAGCGATCCTCATGGCGTCTGGCTGAAAACAGACGAGGAGGATGATATTGTTATCGTGATGAACCGGGGGCGTATGAACAACAAACCGCATTGCTATATTGGTTTTGGCGAGCGCGTGGGCCAGGGCAGGCGTTGTGGCTTTGTACATTGGGGTGGTCGGGTCGACGTATACCTGCCTGATTACACCCGCCCTGCGGTTACTGAAAATAACCGCGTACTGGGTGGTACGGATGTTATCGCCACACTGGTGCACGAATAATGCAAGGCCCCGCCTGAAGAATGGAAACCGATAAACAAAAAAACCGTCGCGGTATCTACCTGTTGCCGAACATGATCACCACGGCTGGTCTGTTTGCCGGTTTCTACTCCATTGTTGCTGCAATGAACGGGCGTTTTGAGCCGGCAGCCGTGGCAATTTTTATTGCCATGATCATGGATGGTATTGACGGGCGTGTGGCCAGGCTGACCAATACCCAGAGTGAATTCGGTATCCAGTATGACAGCCTGTCCGATATGGTCTGTTTCGGGCTGGCGCCCGCACTGGTCATGTACGAATGGTCATTGCAGTCCATGGTCAGCGTGGGTTGGGCGAAGCTTGGCTGGCTGGCGGCCTTTATTTATACGGCGTCAGCGGCATTGCGGCTGGCGCGTTTTAATGCACAGGTCGAAACCTCGGAAAAGGCCTACTTCCGTGGCCTGCCGAGCCCGTCTGCAGCAGGTGTGCTGGCCGGACTTGTCTGGGCAGCGACTGACCTGGGGATTGCCGGCCAGGATCTTGTTTACCTGGTATTCGTATTCACCATCGCGATGGGCTTGCTGATGGTCAGCAATATTCGCTATTTCAGCTTCAAGGAATTCGGTTTCAAGAACAGGGTCTCGTTCGTGGCGTTATTACTGGTCGTGCTTGTCTACGCGTTCGCCTCGATCGATCCGCCCAAGGTCCTGTTCGCCGGGTTCCTGATCTACGCGATTTCGGGTATTGTTTATACGCTAATAGGTGTGCGGGCTCGCCGTAAGGAAAGAAAACGCGGCGAGCGGGGCGGTTAGCCTGGTCAGGGCTTGCAAATCAGGCGGATTTGTCGATAGACTGAAACCATGCGTACGCACAGCAACAATTTTTCGACTTCACGGCCGCCCTGGCCGGTCTCGTGCCTGTTGCTGTCCCTCCTGCGACTGCTGCCTTCGGGCATATAATCCTGTGCCTGGCGAGGCGAAACGCGTACAAGCAAACAGTTTATTCACGCCCGGCCGGTGATTTGGCCGCGTGTGGGGACAAGCTGGCGGCGCACCGGTAATATCCGGGCTGACGGGCCGCTGGCTGGAGCAGGAAAATGACAGACAAGCTGACGATATTTGATACCACGTTGCGCGACGGCGAGCAGAGTCCGGGTGCATCGATGACCCGTGACGAGAAGGTGCGTATCGCCAAGGCGCTGGAACGCATGCGTGTCGATGTTATCGAGGCCGGCTTCCCGATTGCGAGTCCGGGTGATTTCGAGGCCGTTCATGCGGTTGCGAAGGCGGTTAGCAGCAGTACCGTGTGCGGCCTGGCGCGGGCGCTGGACAAGGATATCGATCGTGCCGGCGAGGCGCTCAAGCCGGCGCAATCCGCGCGCATACATACCTTTATTGCCACCTCGCCGATTCACATGAAGATGAAGTTGCGCATGGAGCCGGACCAGGTGGTCGAGCAGGCCGTGCGTGCGGTCAGGAGGGCCAGGCAGTTTACGGACGATGTGGAATTTTCGCCCGAGGATGCCGGTCGCTCGGAGACCGATTTCCTTTGCCGTGTTCTCGAGGCAGTTATCGATGCCGGCGCGACCACTGTCAATATCCCGGATACCGTTGGTTACAACCTCCCGCACCAGTTCGGCGAGCTGATACGGGTCCTGATCGAGCGCGTGCCGAACTCAGACAAGGCGGTGTTCTCGGTGCATTGTCATAATGATCTTGGCCTGGCGGTCGGCAACTCGCTGTCTGCAGTCCTGAATGGCGCGCGCCAGGTTGAATGCACCATCAACGGTCTGGGCGAGCGCGCGGGTAATGCCGCGCTTGAAGAAGTCGTGATGTCTGTACAGACGCGCCAGGATATTTTCCCGTGCAAAACAGACCTCGATACTTCACAAATCATGACGTGTTCGCGGCTGGTTTCGGGTATTACCGGCTTTGCGGTACAGCCGAACAAGGCCATTGTCGGTGCAAATGCCTTTGCGCACGAGTCGGGAATTCACCAGGACGGTGTTCTCAAGAGCCGCGAGACTTACGAGATAATGCGTGCGCAGGATGTCGGCTGGATGGATAACCGCATCGTGCTTGGCAAGCATTCCGGTCGCAATGCATTCCGCACGCGCTTGCAGGAACTGGGCATCGAGTTCGAGACAGAGGAAGAACTCAATGACGCGTTTTCCCGGTTCAAGGTGCTTGCCGACAAGAAGCATGAGATTTTCGACGAAGATTTACAGGCGCTGGTAACGGAATCCGGGATCGATTCGGAAAACGAATGGCTGAAGCTGGTTTCGCTCAAGGTGTGTTCGGAGACAGGGGAGACGCCCCATGCAACGGTCAGCCTGTGGGTGGATGGCGATGAGGCGCAGGCGGACTGTTTGGGTAGTGGACCGGTGGATGCCGCATTCAAGGCAATCGAGAAACTCATCTCCAGCGGAACGGAACTGCAACTTTATTCGGTCAATAACATAACCAGTGGAACCGACTCACAGGGCGAGGTGACGGTGCGGCTGGAGAAGGGCGGCCGTATCGTTAACGGGCAGGGAGCCGATACCGATATCGTGATCGCCTCTGCCAAGGCCTACGTGAACGCTATTAACAAGATTATCCAGCGTGACCGGCGGGCACATCCGCAACTCGGAGATGTCTGAAACAGCGGCTATGGACGGGCAGCGCGAATTGCACAATGCTTACCTGCAGGCCATGGGTATAACCCGATGGGTTTCCAGGCAGGCAGGTGAAGCGTTGGCTGACGAGCCGGTCTGCGAAAAGACTGCCATCGCGTCAGCAGGGCCGGCGCCGGACTGGGCGATGCTGGAAAGCCAGGTTGCTGGCTGTACCCGCTGCAGATTGCACGAAACGCGCACACAAACCGTTTTTGGTACCGGTAACCGAAATGCTGACTGGTTGATTATTGGCGAGGCCCCTGGTGCGGACGAAGACCGGGCAGGAGAACCTTTTGTCGGTCGTGCAGGCATGCTGCTCAATGAAATGCTGCTGGCTGCCGGTTACCGGCGCGACGACGTTTATATCGCAAATATCATTAAATGCCGCCCACCGGATAACCGTAACCCGCGACCTGATGAGGTACAGTCCTGCCAGGGTTACCTGCAACGACAGGTCGAACTGCTGCAGCCACGCATAATACTTGCCGTCGGCAAGATAGCGGCGCACAGTCTGCTGGGCTCGACTGAGCCGGTCGGCCGGTTGCGTGGCACGCAGCATTATTACGGTGTAAAGAAGATACCGCTGGTCGTCACTTACCACCCGGCCTACCTGCTGCGCTCACCCATGGAAAAACGCAAGGTCTGGGCGGATCTGCAGTTTGCGCGGCGTGTATTTCTCTCGTCCAGTCAGGTTTCATGACTGTGATTTGTGCTAGATTGGTTTAATGAGCGCAATAATGAAAGAGCCGGCACTTGAATTCAGGCCGATGTCGTCTGATGACCTGGTTGCCGTGATCGATATCGAACAACGCAGCTATCCGTACCCATGGACGCAGTCGATCTTCAGTGACTGCCTGCATGCCGGCTACAGTTGCTGGGTAGCCGTACGTGGCGGGATTGTTGAAGGTTATGGCGTGATAACTGTTGCGGCGGGCGAGTCTCATTTGCTGAATCTCTGCGTACGCCCCGAGTCGTGCAGGCAGGGTGTTGGTGCCAAGATCCTTCGTCATCTCGTCAGCATAGCCAGGCGTCATGAGGCTGATGTTATTTTTCTCGAGGTACGCCCGTCAAACGAGGGTGCGAGAAAATTATATGAAAATGAAGGATTTAACGAGCTTGGCCGGCGCCGGGACTACTACCCGGCTGATAATGGCCGGGAGGATGCGCTAATTCTGGCGCGTACCCTGTAAAGCCTTACCCTATCAGTTAAAATACGCCGCTTTTCACAGTCGCTAATATCATGAACGCTCCCCGAAATGAGGCGGCAAGGCGCCGCACATTTGCCATTATTTCCCACCCGGATGCGGGTAAAACCACGTTGACGGAAAAATTATTGCTGTTTGGCGGTGCGATCCAGCAGGCAGGCACGGTGAAGGGACGCAAAGCGACACGCCATGCAACGTCAGACTGGATGGAGATGGAGAAGCAGCGTGGTATCTCGGTCACGTCATCGGTCATGCAGTTTCCATACGGCGGTGCCGTTGTTAACCTGCTCGATACCCCTGGCCATGAAGACTTCTCGGAAGATACCTATCGAACCCTGACAGCGGTGGACTCGGCCATGATGGTGATCGACTGCGCCAAGGGTGTTGAGACGCGCACGATTAAATTAATGGATGTTTGCCGTCTTCGCGATACGCCGATCTGCACGTTTATAAATAAGCTTGATCGTGAAGGGCGTGACCCGATTGAACTGCTCGACGAGATCGAGGACGTTCTGAAGATCCAGTGTGCGCCGGTTACCTGGCCGATCGGCATGGGCAAGCGATTAAAAGGTATTTATCATTTGCTCGAGGACTCGGTACATCTGTACGAGGCTGGCAGGAATAAGGAGCGGCAGAAAGTAAATGTCATCAAGGGGATCAATAATCCACAATTGAACGAGTTGCTGGGTGACCAGGCGGATGAGTTGCGTGACGAAATCGAGCTGGTAAAGGGCGCCAGCCATGACTTCGATGTCGACGCCTATCTGGCTGGTAACCTGACACCCGTATTTTTCGGATCTGCGATAAACAATTTCGGTGTGGATGAGCTGCTTGATCATTTTGTCGCCACAGCGCCTCCCCCCAGGGCCAGGGAAACAACCACGCGCACGGTTCAGCCGGATGAAGAGAAATTTTCCGGTTTCGTTTTCAAGATCCAGGCGAATATGGATCCTGCTCATCGCGACAGGATTGCGTTTCTACGGATCTGTTCAGGAAGCTATAAGAAAGGCATGAAAATGTATCATGTCAGGATTGGCAAGGTTGTGCAGATCTCCAATGCCGTGACATTTCTTGCTGCCGACAGGGGGCATGTCGACGAAGCCTGGACGGGCGATATTATTGGCTTGCATAATCACGGAACGATCCGCATTGGCGACACGTTTACGCAGGGCGAAGACCTGAAATTTACCGGTATTCCCAACTTTGCGCCGGAGCTGTTTCGCCGGGCCATACTGAAGGATCCATTGCGAATGAAGGCATTGCAGAAGGGCCTTGACCAGTTGTGTGAGGAAGGTGCGACGCAATTATTCAGGCCACTCAGGAATAATGACCTGATCCTCGGCGCCGTTGGTGTACTCCAGTTCGATGTCGTTGCGCATCGGCTTAAGGGTGAATACGGAGTTGAGTGCCAGTTCGAGCCGGTTACAGTCGCGACTGCTCGCTGGATCGAGTGTCCGGATCAGGTTACAGAACAGGCTTTCAGGGAAAAAGCGCACGACAATCTTGCCATAGACCAGGGTGGTTCACTGGTATATATCGCACCAACGCGTGTGAATCTGGAACTCGCCACAGAGAAGTGGCCCAACATCCACTTCCATTCAACACGGGAGCACTAGAAATCAATCCAGTGGATTATATGATCTTCAAGGTCTGATTTATTAACCTCGGATTCATGTATGACATTGTCTCGCACCGAGATGCCTGCTGCATGTACCGTGTCCGGGTCGCCAGAGACCAGTGGATGCCACCAGTGCAGAGGTTTTTTCTCGTAAACACGCCTGTAGGCACATGTTGTTGGTAGCCAGGCGAACTCTTTTTCGCTGTCCGGACGAAGAACCAGGCAGTCACTGACAACTGATTCCCGGATATTATACTGGCTGCAGCGGCAGCTCGTACTGTCAAGCAGTCGACATGCCACGTCAGTATAGAAGTGGTGTCCCGTATCTATATCTTCGAGCTTGTGCAGGCAGCATCGTCCGCAACCATCACATAACGACTCCCATTCATCGGTCGTCATCTGGTCGAGCGTTTTATGTTCCCAGAATGCCGGCATTTTCCGTTTTCGTTGTGGTGTTGTGTATGATTCAGGAAACCACAGACAGACGGAAAACACCATGCCGTTCAGCCGAAGTCGTCAGAAATGGGGTTGGGCACTGTATGACTGGGCCAATTCGGCCTTCGCTACCACCGTAATGGCGGGGTTTTTCCCTATCTTCTTCAAGCAATACTGGAATTCCTCGCTTGAGGTCACGGAAAGCACTTTTCGGCTCGGTGTTGCCAATTCAGTAGCAAGCCTGGTAATTGTCCTGATGGCGCCGGTGCTGGGTGCAATTGCCGACAGCATGCGACGCCGTAAAGCCATGCTTTTTTCCTTCGCTTTCTTCGGCATCACCATGACCAGCGGGCTTTACCTGGTGGGTGAGGGTAACTGGATGATGGCGACATTTCTTTATGTCGGGGCTGTCATAGGTTTTTCCGGCAGTAACGTTTTCTATGACTCATTGCTGCCATTCGTGTCCGACAGGCACGATATGGACCGAACATCGGCCCTGGGTTTCTCTCTTGGCTATCTTGGTGGAGGGATCCTGCTTGCACTGAATGTCCTGATGACTACGCATCCCGACTGGTTTGGGTTGAGAGATGTTGAATACGCAGTGCGCGTGTCATTCCTGGTTGTTGCAGGATGGTGGCTGCTGTTTTCTATTCCCCTGATAATGGTTGAAGAACCGGAAAACAATTGCAGTGAGAACCGGTGCGGGAGTGTCCTTGATGGTTTCAGGCGGGTGTGGAAAACACTGCATGAAGTTCGGTCTATGCGGAATGTGTGGTTATTTCTTATTGCATACTGGTTAT
>JAOULY010000465.1 GCA_029881775.1 Gammaproteobacteria bacterium | reverse complement strand
GGGTCCGCGACTGCACGCGCCGTACTGCAGGCCGGCACGGCAGATTTGCCTGGCAAACTGGGTAGCGTCACGGCCCTGCAGTTTGTCTGTGACCAGGCAGAACTGACAAATACCGGGTTTGCATGCAGCAGTGGCAAACTGGATTTCCGCTCAAGCCGTTTCGGTCGTCAATCACTGCCGGCTGTCATTCATTACAACCACGTCGACAAAAGTATCCGCCTGCGCCTGCGCAGTCTGCGGCTCGCCGGTGGCCGGGTAACGCTTGCCGCCAGTTACCTCGATAGTAACTGGTCAGCCGATATCAAGGGTAATGCACTGGTGCTATCCGCGCTGGCGCGCGAGCTGAAAGCGGCCGGCATTGAACTGCCCGCGCTGAGCCCCGAGGGTACGGCTGATATCGACCTCGACCTTCGCGGGCGGGGGGCGGGTGTGACGCGTGCCGCTTACACAATCAGGCTGAAGGCTGACAGCTTTACCGATGCTGCCGGCAAGTACGCAGGTGAGAACCTGGCCGTGAGTCTTTCAGGCAAGGCACAGCCATTACGCAACGGCTGGCGTATACAGGCGGCGCTGGACGCGCAGCGCGGCGCCGTTTATATCGACCCGCTCTACATCGAGGTGGGTAAGCAGCCAATACATGCCAGCGCCAGCATCGACTGGCAGCCGGGCGGACGCATACTGACGGTACGTGATTTCACATACGAGCATCCAGCCAGTGTGAAAATGTCCGCACAGGGCCGGCTGGCGCTGGCGCAGGAACAACCCGTTCAGCAGTTGCGTGTCACGATACACGAGGCGGCCTTCCCATCGGCGTATGCAAGCTATCTGCAACCCTGGCTGGCTGAATCGCTTGCCGGCAACCTGGAAACAAACGGCCGTATGCAGGGTGAATTGCATATCGAAAACGGCTTGCCGCAACGTGCAAGCGTGGATATCGAGGCAATGACCATAAAGGAGAAGAGCGGGTTATTCGGTTTCGACAAGCTGGCCGGTAACCTGGACTGGTCTGCCGGCGAGCTGCCCGAGTATTCAACGCTGGCATGGGACAGTGGTTCCGTGTACCGGGTCGACCTGGGTGCAACCGGCCTGGAAATCGAGTCGACCGGTACAACGGTGCGGCTGGTACGGCCGGTACGCGTTCCGGTGCTGGATGGGTCGCTGAATATAGAATCGTTTGCCATGGAGCACGCAGGGGAAACGGGGCTGCGCTGGGAAGTCGACAGTATTCTCACGCCGGTGTCCATGCGGGAACTGACCCGTGCGCTCGAATGGCCGGAATTCGGCGGCAAGCTGTCGGGCGTTATTCCGGCTGTCAGGTATGCGGATGGTGAACTGACGGTGGGCGGCGTTTTGCTGGTGCGGGTATTCGATGGTGTGGTGACATTGCGCGAGTTGAAACTGCTCCAGCCATTCGGCCTGGTGCCGCGACTGCAGGTGAATGCAAATATCGATAATATCGATCTTGAGTCACTGACCGGTGCCTTCTCGTTCGGTCGCATAGAGGGGCGCCTGGACGGCCGGGTCGATGGCCTGGTGCTGGAGTCCTGGCGGCCGTTCGCGTTCGATGCCGAATTCAGCACGCCGAAGGACGACCGGTCGCGGCATCGTATCAGCCAGAAGGCAGTGGATAATATTTCCAATATCGGCGGAGGCGGTGTGGGTGGCGCATTGTCGCGCAGCTTCCTGCAATTTCTCGAGGACTTCCCGTATGACCGGCTGGGTATCCGCTGCCGGCTGGCGAATGGCGTGTGCGACATGGGTGGTGTGGAGCCGGCCGAGCGCGGTTATTATCTGGTCAAGGGACGCTTCCTGCCGCCGCGCCTCGACGTGGTCGGTTATGCCGACCGGGTCAACTGGGACAGCCTGGTGGCGCAGATAATTGCCGTGACCGGGGAAACGAGCCCGGTCGTGGAGTGATGAAAGGTCGTCTGCATGTTAACCTGTCGGCCGGTATTGCGTTTATTATTGTCAGAAGTTACCTGTTTCAACCAGTGGAGTCTGAATGATGAAAGTGTTGCATATGCCTGGTTCACTGTTACTCCTGTTGCTGGTGACGGCCTGCGTCACTATCAATGTCTATTTCCCGGCCGAGGCGGCGGTCAAGGCGGCCGACCGGATTATTCTCGATGTGTACGGTGAAACCAAAGAGGGCGAAAAGGCGCCGGCCCAGGAGCCACAGTCAATTCGTCCCCGCCCCGGTATCCCTGCGCAAATCGGTATGCAGGT
>JAOULY010000464.1 GCA_029881775.1 Gammaproteobacteria bacterium | reverse complement strand
GATGACCATGGTGACGCGTTCGATTACAGAGCCGGGTGTGTATTCATCCGGTGTGCCGGCGCAGGACAATGAAAGCTGGAACAGGAATTACGCACGATTCCGGCAGCTCGACAAGCTGGCCCGGAAGGTACAGAGGCTCGAACGCCTGCTGGCGGAAAGCCGGGGCGGCAAGCCGGCATGAACGAGACAGGAATCAGGGGATTTCGGATTATTTAAATATTCCCGTCATTGCGAGCATAGCGCGGCAATCCGGCAATTCAAAAGCAATGGCTTGATGATTGCCGCGTCACTTCATTCCATGTGATGACGGGCCAAACAGGGATTACCTGGAAAAAAACTGTGTAACAAACCGGGCCACAATCATGGACATAAACGATATTCTCCAGCACCTCCCGCACAGGTACCCGTTCCTGTTGATCGACCGGGTAACCGAGTTCAACGCGGGCGAATCACTGGTTGGTTACAAAAACGTGACCTACAACGAGCCGTTCTTCCAGGGGCATTTCCCGCAACGCCCGATCATGCCGGGCGTGCTGATCCTGGAAGCCATGGCGCAGGCAACCGGCCTGCTGGCGTTCAAGACGGTGGAACGTGGCGCCAAACGCGACAGCCTGTATTTCCTGGTCGGCATGGACAAGGCGCGCTTCAAGCGTCCGGTCGTGCCGGGCGACCAGCTGGTGTTGCGCGCTGATCTGCTGCGTTCGAAACGCGGCATCTGGGTATTCGACTGCAGTGCGAGCGTCGATGGTAAACGTGTCGCTTCTGCAGAGATTATGTGTACTGAACAGGATATTGCCACTTGATTCATGCAACCGCGGTAATCGATGCTGCCGCCGGGCTGGCCGCCGATGTAAAGATCGGTCCGTACAGTGTCATCGGTCCCGATGTCACCATTGGTGCAGGTACCGAAATAGGTCCGCACGTCGTGATCAAGGGGCCGACGCGGATTGGCGCGGACAACCGCATTTTCCAGTTTGCGTCGATCGGTGATGCCCCGCAGGACAAGAAATATGCAGGGGAGCCGACCAGGCTGGAAATCGGTGATCGCAACACCATTCGCGAATTCGTTACGCTCAACCGAGGTACGGTACAGGACGAGGGCGTCACGCGCATCGGCGACGATAACTGGATCATGGCCTATGTGCATATCGCACACGATTGCCGCATCGGTAACCAGACAATTTTCGCCAATAACGCATCGCTCGCCGGCCATGTTAGCGTCGATGATTACGCCATACTGGGTGGTTTCACACTGGTGCACCAGTTTTGCGCCATCGGTGCGCATTCGATGACGGCATTCGGTTCCGGCATCAGCAAGGATGTACCCCCCTATGTCACGGTCGGTGGCAGTCCCGCTCGCCCGCACGGACTGAATATGGAAGGTTTGCGGCGACGCGGGTTTTCCGCAGACGCACGCAAGCGTTTGAAGGATGCCTACCGCGTACTCTACCGTGAAAAGCTGTCGCTGCAGGAAGCCATTACACGGCTGCAGTCAGCGGCGACAGGTTGTGACGAACTGCAGTTGCTGGTCGATTTTCTCGGCAAGCAAACACGCGGTATCGTGCGCTAGCAAATACATGCAGCTATCGTGGATTCCAGACAGGGCATGAAACAGGCAGGCCGGCCATTCAGGGTCGGCATTATTGCCGGCGAAGCCTCGGGCGATACCATAGCCGCCGACCTGATCGAGTCCATTCGCGAACGGCTGCCCGATACGGAATTCGAAGGTATCGCCGGGCCGAAGATGCAGGCGGCCGGTTGTGTGAGTCTGCAGCCCATGGAGCGACTGTCGGTCATGGGGCTGGTCGAAGTGCTGGCCCACCTGCCGGGTTTGCTGGCACTGCGTCGGCAAATGCGCCGGCATTTTATCAATGCGCGACCGGACATCTTTATCGGTGTCGATGCCCCCGATTTCAACCTCGCCCTGGAGCGCAAGCTGAAACAGGCCGGCATACCGGTGCTGCACTACGTGAGCCCGTCGGTCTGGGCGTGGCGCCAGTACCGTGTGCGCAAGATCGCCGCGAGCACCGATTGTGTCCTTACGCTGTTTCCCTTCGAGGCACGCTTCTACCACGACCATGACGTACAGGCACACTTTGTCGGTCATCCGCTGGCTGACCGGATTGCTGAAGATGCCGACAGGGATGTGGCACGGAGTTACCTCGGGCTGGACATGGCTCGTCCGCTGCTTGCCTTGTTGCCCGGCCGCCGCGGGGATGAAGTGGGTG
>JAOULY010000055.1 GCA_029881775.1 Gammaproteobacteria bacterium | reverse complement strand
AGGACCAGTGATTCATAGATTTTTGCAAGGTGTAATGTCATGCGGCGGTTTGAACGGGTGGTTTATGTTTCGATGATTGTTCGGAAGAAGCCGGTTAGCCCGGGGGCCTCCGGGTTATTATCAAAACGCTGTCATTGCGAGCGTAGTGCGGCAATCCTGGGCTATGGAATCAACCAGTTGGAGATTGCCACGTCACTTCGTTCCTCGCAATGACGGGTTAATCAGGGTTTCCTAGATAACCATTCTATCCCATGTCCAGTACAGGCCAATGACCGCAATGGCGGCAGAGCCGCTCATGACGACAATATGCCGGTACCAGTCACGCCCGGAAAACCAGAAGCCGACGGCCAGGAAGGCGAGTGCAATAACGGCCAGTTGCCCGAGCTCGACGCCGACATTGAAACTGATCAGGGCAGTGGCAAAGGCATCGGCCGGCATGCCGAAGTCCTGCAGGACGCCGGCGAACCCCATGCCATGCAGCAGGCCGAAACAGAAAACCAGTAACAGGCGGCTGTTATGCAGTTTGCGCGCAAAGATATTTTCAATCCCGATATAGGCTATCGATAGTGCAATAAGCGGCTCGACGATATTGTCAGGCAGGGCAATGATGCCGTTCATGGACAGGCCAAGTGTAATGGTATGTGCCACGGTAAACATGGTGACCTGCCACAGCAGCGGTCGCAGTTTTACGCTCAGGAGAAAGATGCCGAGTATGAACAGGATGTGGTCCAGCCCCTTTGGCAGGATATGCTCGAATCCGGCGATGACATAGGTGCGGATCGTCGTCGTCAGCGGGGGGCTGGTGAACACCTCTGTCAGCGAGAAGGGTTCGCTCGCCTTGTCATTGCGCAACCATTGCCAGCTGGACCAGTGCCATTTTTCGTTGCTCTCGTCGACCTGGCGCACGCGCACGGCGTTGTCGCCGAAACTTTCCGGGTAATACCAGCGAACGCTTTGCACGGTCCGCGGGACCTGTCCTTCCAGGTAAATGATGCTGGTTCTCGGCACCTTCGTATATCCCGGCTCGGGTATATCTATCCGTGTGACCGTCAATGGGGCCGTTTCGCCGTCAAAGCTGAGCCGGATCGCATTCGTTAGCCGGGACTTGAAGGGTTCGAATGCCCGTGCCAGTGCATCGGCCTCCAGTACGCGTAGTTCATCGTAGGCAGTGGCGTTGGGTGCGTCCTGCGTGTTGCGGTAACGCGCGTTGATGCCTGTAAGAAGGGCCTCGAGACTGGCGCGCAATTCAATGGAATAGGTGCCGTCAGTGCTGACGTTGATCTCGACCAGTGCCGGTTTGACCACGTCGGCCGCTGCGGGCGCCAGGTACAGCAGCAGGCCGAGGCCGGCGAGGCAGCGTATCCACTGTTCGCGTGCAGGCAGGCAATGTATGAATATCAGTAAAATGTTAATAACTTATACGCCCAAATCCGGCTGTAAATTCTGGCATTTCTTCATTACTATGAACAGTCCCGAAGAGTGGGAACGGATTTCGGTTAACGGTCGGGTAACGCTGTTGACAGCGACCCTTTCAATCATACCACTGCAAAAACCAACACAAATGATCAGGTGACCTATGCCCCCAATCGATCGAAGAGAATTTCTGAAAATGCTCGGCGTTACTGCAGCGACCTCTGGCCTGATAGCCTGCGGCAAGGCTGACAACGGCACTGCCGGCACCCCGGAAGCACCGGCAGCTGCGGCCAGCGGGGCAGATCCGCTGGCAGGGTTTTATGACCTGCCAATGCAGGGCAACGCCCGCATACTGCACATCACCGATGTGCATGGCCAGCTCAACCCGGTTTATTTCCGTGAGCCGAATGTAAACCTCGGTGTGGGTGATGCGTTTGGTCGTCCGCCGCATGTTGTCGGCAAAGGATTGCTGGATTATATGGGGCTGACAACGGATTCACCCGAGGCGTATGCCTATACCTACCTTGATTTCGATAATGCTGCACGCAAGTACGGCATGACCGGTGGATTCGCGCATGTGAAAACGCTGCTGGACCGGTTGCGGGAACAGGCGGGCGGTCGCGCAAACACCCTGACGATCGACGGCGGCGACCTGTGGCAGGGATCTGGAACCTCACTGTGGACACGCGGCGTGGACATGGTTGAAGCGTCCAATATTCTCGGGCTGGACGTGATGGTCGGCCACTGGGAGTTTACCTACCGCGAAGACGAGGTGCTGAGTAACGTCGCCTTGTTCAAGGGTGATTTCATCGGCCAGAATGTCCGGGTGAAAGAAGATTCCCTGTTCGGCGATGAATACGCCAGCATGGTGGAGAAATTCGACGGACGCGGCCTGTACAACGAGGATTCAGGGCATGCGTTCCGGCCTTACGTTATCAAGAATGTCGGCGGCGCGCGTATTTGCGTGGTCGGCCAGGCCTTCCCGCGCACCGCCAATGCCAACCCGCAGGAGTTTTTCCCTGACTGGTCATTCGGTCTGCGTGAGGACGACATGATCGAACTGGTCGAAGAGATACGTGCTGATGAGAAACCGGATGCCGTGGTGCTGTTGTCGCACAATGGTATGGACGTCGATATCAAGATGGCCGAGCGGGTGCCGGGCCTGAATGCAGTGTTCGGTGGTCATACGCATGACGGGATTCCGAAACCGGTCGAGGTGAAGAACGTCGAGGGCAATACCTGCTACGTGACCAATGCCGGATCAAATGGCAAATATATCGGTGTCATGGATTTCGATATCCAGGACGGCGGGATCAAGGGCATGAACTACAAGATGCTGCCGATCATTTCGAACATGTTGCCGGCCGATGGGGAAATGGAAGCCTACATCAGCCAGATGCGGCAGACGGTATACGACGACAAGATTGTCGAGAGCCGCAACAGCAAGTTCTTCTATAACCCGACGCGGGTCGGCAAGACCTTTGAAGAAATCCTCGGTGAGAAGCTGGCGATTGCCGACCGGCTGCTTTACCGGCGTGGTAATTTCATGGGTACCTGGGACCAGATCCTCTGCAACGCACTGCGTCACGAGTACGATGCCGATGTCGCCATGTCAGCCGGCGTGCGCTGGGGAACGACCACGCTCAAGGGCGACTGGATTACCATGGAAGATGTCATGACCCAGTGCGCGATGACATACGGTGAGACCTATGTCTCCGAGATGAGCGGCAAGAACCTGATGAATATTCTCGAGGCCGTTGCGGACAACCTGTTCGATCCGGATCCCTACCTGCAATCGGGTGGTGACATGGTGCGTATCGGTGGTCTTGACTATACCATCGAGCCATCCAAACCCCTGTATGAGCGTCTTACCGATGCACGTCTCGATAACGGCCATGTAATCGAGGCCGACCGGATGTACAAGGTGGCGGGCTGGGCGTCGGTCGGCAAGGCGCCGGAAGGCCGCCTGATGTGGGATGTGGTGCGAGATTACATACTGGCCACCAAGGGCGATGACGATGTGCTGGTGCTGCCGAAGATCAATCACCCGAAACTGCTGGGTGTGGCGGACAACCCGGGTATTGCGGATTACCCGGGCGAGGTTGGCTGACGGCACAGCATTTAATCGCAGTAACTAAAAGGCCCCGCTTGCGGGGCCTTTTTACTGGGCGAAATGTATATCAGAAATAAATATGGACATTATTCTGATGCATGGTCACGACTCGTGAGCCGTGAGCCGTGAGCCGTGAGCCGTGAGCTGTAAGGAAGTAATAGCTGTTGTGTTCAGCCACGCATCTACAAACTCAACCGTCATTCCCGCGCAGGCGGGAATCCAGTCCGTCAGGATTAAGATGACGATAAATATGTAATAAGTTCGTTAATATATATGCTCGATTAGTTTGATTTAAATACGGCATTTTCTTTTAAGGCTGGATTCCCGCCTGCGCGGGAATGACGTTGGGTTGGTTGGGTTGCCTCACCTGGCGGGCTGGAATTCCGCCTCGGCAATTGCTCTATGCATTGCTCGCCCAAGCCAGCCTCTCGACTGCTGCGCTCTTCCTCGTCCATGGCCCAGGCCAGCCTCTCGACAGGTTCCCTGTCTCACATCCTCCATGCAGTCGTGCGCGGGAATGACGGTGCGTTTTGACGTACCCGTATAAAACCGCAGACGAAAAAAAGCCCGGCGATTGCCGGGCTTTTTAGTACTAGCGTTTACTCCAGACTTACTTGCGAGCGCCGGGGCCGTTCATTTCCAGGCCATTGCTCATGTAGGTATGGAAGTACTCAAGTGCCGTGTATTCCGGGCCCTGTGGCTTGTAAGGCTTGGCGCGGACCTGCTTGTTGCAGCCGCCATAACGGCGATGCAGTGTGCCAATGCCGCCCCACTTGGACCGGTAAACCGGGAAGTGCGAGACTTGGCCAAGGGCAGGGCTGAGGATATCAGCACGGATCTTGTTGCCGGAGTTGTAGATATGGCAATCGGCGCAAGCCATGTTCATCTGGCCACGCTTGGCATAGAACTGCTGCTTGCCTTCTTCGTAAATTGCCTGGGCACGAGGATCATCCGGGATCTCGACATTGATGATCTTGCCGCGCGAGGTGTAGTGCATGTACGCGGAGATATCAGCAATCGCTCCCTTTTGCCATCCAAGCGGCTTCTCACCGTTGGCTTCACGGCAGGCATTGATGGCCGCTTCCAGGGTGATGACCTTGCCGGACTTGGCATCGAAGAACGGATAGCGATGTGCAATCGCTTCACCGTTGTTCTCGAAGCAACTCGCGTAGGTCTTGCCGTTTGCGAATGGCTTGTTGAACAGCTCCTTGCCCTTTTCGATGTTCAGTTCGTAGGGCGGGAATTCCTCGATTTCTTCCCACTGTGCGCGTGAAGCGGGATCAACTGAATACACACCGTTGATGAAGTCATGGAAAGGCGTGTTCGGGAACCGCTTTTCATGCCAGGTCCTGAATTTCTTCAGGTCATCTTCCGGTGTGGCATTGGCCGGTAACGAGAATGCCCCGCACAGTCCAAGTACCAGTGTTGCAGTCAGGAGTTTTTTCATTGAATGTTTCCCCTAGTTTTAATTGAGTCTTGTGTGCCGTCGTCTACTTGACGGTGGCTTCGGCGGAGTCTTTCTCGCCCTTGTTATCGACCCAGCTGAGTTTCACTGTGTCACCGGCTGCCGCGCCGCTGAAGCGGAATGACAGGTAGGGGTTTTTGGAGATGGCTGCTCCCCAGTTGGCCGTCAGGACTTTGTTGCCCTTGTGCTCACAGACGACTTCCTGGATAAAGTGAGCCGGTATTTTTTCGCCGGTCTTCTGGTCCTTGCGGGTACCGGTTTCCATTGCATGACTGATCAGAGCCTTGATCGTGGTCACGCCATCCTGGTTGCTTGCGCGCATTTTGATGCTAGACATGATAATTCCTCTCTTTCACTGAATATTTAACGTTGACCGGAGCTGTCCGGATTAGCCGCCGCAACCACCGATGGTGACCTTGACTTCCTTGCCGACGCTGTAGAGCTTGCCGTCAGCCTTGACGACAGCAATCACGCTGGAGGTCTTGCCCATCTTGATGCGGGTGGAAACGTAACCTTCCGCGCCGGGGCCGAGATCAAACGAGGCGGTCAGCGGGGTCGGGTTCTTTTCAGTGATGATTGAAATGGTTTGTGCTCCGGCAATATCGGTTTCAACTGACACCGGTACCACAGCGCCGTTCTCGGCAATATCAGGTGCCTTGATCTTGATCTTGTCACTGGCTGTCAGGTCGGTGCTGCCAAACAGGCCGCTCAGTGCGCCATTAACATCCTTGGCGTCAAATGCATCTTTCGACCAGGCGGCGAGGGTGGTTCGGGGGATCAGGCCGGTGCTGATGGCAATGCCAAGTGCGCCGGTCGCCAGAGAGCCCTTCATAAATAATCTGCGTTTCATACTAGTCACGTTGTTTCTCCTGAAAAAAGTGATGCTTCGATTTGCTGCCCTTACAGGCTGTGTACATAGTCCGTGATCAGGTCAATCTGCTCTTCACTCAGCATCTTGTGTTTGCCGAACGGAGGCATGATCGAATTGGCATTTCTTACGGTTGCGTCCCAAATCTGCGCACGCAGTATGGCCTTGTCCGGGAAGCGCAAGCCCATGCTGACCAGGGGTGGCCCGATATTGCCGGCCAGATCACCATCATCCATTGCATGGCATGCCAGGCAATTGCCCAGCTTGCGGTCGAAGGCAAGTGCTTTGCCCTTTTCGAGTGCGGTCTCTGCGGATGCAGTGGAAACCGGTGTTAAAGCCAAGGCTGCGGTCACGACAGCAATGGAGCAGGCTGTCGAAAAAATTGTTCTGGCGGTATGCCGCATTGTTTTGTCTCCTGGGTTCATGATGACTGGTTTACTGAATTATGTACCGGTCGGTTACAGGCCGCGCGGGTGCGCTTTCTCGTATTCGTACTGTTTTATGGCGTTTTCAGCCTCTGCCCTGGCCTTGTTGGCCAGTTTAATGGCAGCGGTGTTATCGCCTTTATCTGCGGCTTCCTGGGCCTTTTTCGCGAATTCCTCAGTGTCACGCCAGATCCAGTTGTTTGCCTTGGCCTGTTTGATGGTGGCATTTGCGCCGGAAATTGCGGTCACTGCTTCAGGGCTGGCATTGCTTGCGGATGCCGTTTTGGTCGCTTTCTCAGCGCAACCGTTGACCAGCCACAGAGACAGGACGACAGTAGACAGTAGCTTGACTGTAAAGCTTGGCTTCATTGATTCCACTCCATTAGGTTAACTTGAAGTACAACTTGTTATATGTGCTTTGCTATAGCGAGTGCTTTTTAATAACGCTATACGCACTATAACTACTTGGTAAGGACTGTCAAGTTGCTGTTATTTAATGTATTAGTATTTGCAGTTATACTTAAGTACAGTGTTATTTACGTAGCTCGTCTCTTTCCATTTCCTGTTTCAGCGTCGCCAGGCGTGCCGCAATGCGAGCGGCTTCATAGTCAGTAAGATGCGGCGTCTTTTCTGCCAGTTTCATCTGTTCGACCGCCTGTGGTGTGTAACCGTTCAGATAATAATATTCCGCCATGGCAGTATGGGTTTGCAGTTTTAGACCATTATTTCCGGCGGCCTGCGCCAACATTTTGTAAATTTTTGGATTCTCCGGGTCAGCATTACTGCTGCGGGCCAGCAGTGTGTAGGCCGCTTCGTTGCGGCCGGCGGCCATCAGTGTGCCCGCGTAGGGCAGAATCACAGTGGTCTCACCCGGATATAGCTCGAGACTCGATTTGTAAATGTCTGCTGCCAACGCCAGTTCACCCGCATTGCTGAATATCCGGCCAAGCGCCAGTCGATAGGCAAGACGGTCCGGGTCATCGCGGTGCAACTGTTGCATGACACGCTGCGCCTCGCTGTAATCCTTGGTGGCTTCACTCAGCAGGGCAAACTCATAGCGTTCCACGGCTGTTTTTCCGCCGCTTTTGCCGTGAAAGCGCTGGAAATCGGCCAGCACCTGGTGCGGGTTCTCATAGCTGGCTACCCGCAGCTTTGTACGTATTAGCTGGAACTGCAGTTCATCCGACGCTTTTGCGTCGGGGTACTCCGCAGCGCGTGACAGGGCCTCGGCGATGCGATCCGTGGTGACCGGGTGGGTGCTGAGAAACTCGGGTGGCTGGGTGCCGTAGAGCCTGGCATTCTTCTGTAACTTCTCGAAGAATCCGGCCATGCCCTGCGGGTCAAAGCCGGCATCGGCCAGGGCGCGGATACCAACCCGGTCCGCTTCCTTCTCGTTTGCACGGGTGAAATTGATCTGTTGTTGCAGGCTGAGCGCAGAGGCGGCATGCAGGGCTGCTGCCCCGGCGGCGCCATCCTGCGTACCGATCAGGATCGCTGCCAGTAACGCGGCCGTGTTGGTCAGACTCATTTTACTTGCCGTGTCGAATGCGCGCGCGAGATGGCGTTGGGTGACATGCGCAATTTCGTGTGCCAGTACACCGGCCAGTTCGCTTTCGGTTTCAGCCGCGGTAAACAGGCCGACATTGGTACCTATATATCCACCGGGTCCGGCGAAGGCATTAATGCGCGTGTCATTGACGAGGAAGAAGGTAAAGCTGTGCCCGGGATTCTCACTCTGCATCGCCACCCGGTGACCCAGGTTTTTCAGGTAGCTGCTGGCTTCGTCGTCATCCAGTACCAGTCCTTCCTGGCGGATCTGACGCATGAACTCCTTGCCGAGCGCCCGGTCTTGCTGCGGACTGAAAATTTGCCCGGAGGTGTCCCCGAGGTCCGGCAGTGTGTCGTAGTTATTTTGTGCCGCGCCCTCAGTCACCCCAAGGCTGGCCAGCAGCGCACACAGGAGGGCGGGAAGGTGGAATTTATACATAGAAATTAGGATGATAGTACAAACCAACAAGTCTGACAGGCTTTTGGGAGCAGGGTTCAGTCATAATCCCGGCGTGCCTGCCTGCGAGCGGGGCATTTTGGTGCTTGATTTGTAGCGTGTGTTATCATAAGTTTCCATTGTTATTCTAATACAAAATTGATGATCCGCGGTGACGGGTCCATATAGGAGAGAAGTAATGCCGGACTTTGATGACGAACTCGATGCAACTGGCCTGAACTGCCCCCTGCCGATCCTGCGCGCCAAGAAGGCACTGAACGGACTGGAGAGCGGCAAAATACTGCGCATCATCGCAACCGACCCGGGCTCCGT
>JAOULY010000463.1 GCA_029881775.1 Gammaproteobacteria bacterium | reverse complement strand
TGTACCGTTTGTGATGTGTATCAACAATAGCTTAAGGTCTAGAAATCACCTGCTGCACCACGGTTCATAATGTCGAGAATGACATCCTTGACGGTGTTGGCCTCTTCGAATAATTCATCCGGTAACCTCGTTCCACCGTGGATCATCATGTCCATATTCAAAGTATAAATCCATAACTTGCCCGTCTTGTCTTCAACCACTGAGATTCGACACGGCAGGTAGGCCGAAAAGGCATCGGAATAATCCACCATCTTCGCTGCAGTCAGCGGGTTGCAAAACATGTAGATCTTCAGATAACGCTGTGGCTCGCCCGTCATGGCCGCAACCTGGTCGGACAGTGGCAGTTCACCGACGTTTTTGATGTTATGTTCATTGGCAACGAACCGCATGGTCTGTTCGACATCTTCAACACTCAGGCCATCTGCTACCGGGACCTTCCAGATTGTCGCTTCAGCACCGTTACCGGATGCAACCAGCGATTTGAACATGTCGGTATAGACTTTCGGCGCGTTGTCATCAAACGATGACAGGTTACCGAGGTCCTTTATATTTTGCGTCCCGAAGTCAAACGCCACTGCTGTCCAGACAAGACCCGCGACCATTACAAGTCCGAGCAGCGCCAGCAGGTTCCATAACAGCTTGAACATAGTGTTCTCCTTATTAGCCAGATCGATCGATTATTGAGTTGCTGTGGATTTGCCGGCGATATATTTTTCCAGCGCCTGGGCCTGGGTACCCTGAAGTCCTTTCAGGACATCAACCAGTTGATTCGCCTGCCCAAGCAGGCCTTCATCCGCCAACCGCTTGCCAGCCTCGAAATAAGTAGCCGACGCCTGTTCCCACCTGCCCTGCGAGAAATACATATTGCCCAACTCGCCAAAACCATCCGGATTGGTCGGATCCAGATCGATCAAGGCCCGATATTTCTCTTCCGCCGTCGCGTAGTCACGTAGCCAGTATGCCTCACGTGCGGCAGCCAGTAATCGGTACGGGCTTTCAGCCGGCTTGCCGGCGGCCAGGGTTTTGCTCACTGACTGCTGGCTCGTGGCAGGGCTGCCAACGACTGCGGATGGCTCAACCTGCTCCGATACAGCGCTTGCCGGATCAGTGGCTGCACCAGCCTGTCCGCCCGGTTCACTGCTGATCACCGCTGTCGTCGCGGGCACGGCCAGGTCGGCCTCACCGGCCGGCATATCAGCTGCGGCAACAGGCATCGGTGGTGCTGCGCGTGTTTGCGTGTCCGTTACCGCTGGTTCATCCGCTGCCGGTACCGCCACGGGTGTTTCAGGCACCACGGTATCTGCCTCACCTTCCACGTCAACATCACCCGCGTCGCCGGCAGACATATCATCTGCCATCGTTGCCGGGACGCGCGTACTGTCCTCGAGTGGACTGGCAGGCGCCTCGTCAGCCGGCGCAACTATCGATCCAGCTGTCGTTTTATCCGCTGTCTCTGACAGCGTGTCCTGCACTGATCCTGCTGCATCAGCAACTGACGACTGAACAGCCGATCCAGGCACCTGCCCGTCATCCGCACTCATGGTCTCGCCAGGAGTGACGCTATCCGTCATCTCATTGGTCCCGCTGTCAGCGGCACGCTCAAACGCCAGGAATTCCGGCAACTCCATATCGGGAAACAAATCACCGCGATAGACGAGGCCCAGACCCAGCAATACCACTACAACCAGCGCGAACCCATGACTCAAAATACGTGCAAAAAGACTCATAACTGCAACTCCTGCTTCAACCTAGTTCTGTTTACCGGCGACACCTGGATAAAGCGCCGTTGCAAAGGCGCTGAATTCTCCGGCCGCCTTGCTGCCAGGCCACATCTCGAATACGGCCAGGCCTTCACTGAGTGAACGTCTGAAACTGGTTCGCATACGTAATCGCTGGGGCATGACAACATCAATGCCCGGCAACATTCGCAGCGCTTCCTCGGTCTCGTGCGTCTCACGTATAGACTTGTTGGTATCGGCACGATTTATAAAGGCCAGCGTACGCTGACTTCCATTCAGCTTCACTGCTTCCATATCAGGCCCTACAATATGTAAAAACCGCTGGGTTGCCCAGACATCCGCCTGACTGGGTGGCACCGGCACAAGAATCCTGTCAGCCGAGGTCATTGCCTCTTTCATGGCGGCCATGTTGGCTGCCCCGACATCTACCAGCACCTCGCAATCCGTGTGGGACAGCAGCTGATCTTTAAGAACAGCGCGTACCGAGTTTATTTTCAGGTAC
>JAOULY010000462.1 GCA_029881775.1 Gammaproteobacteria bacterium | reverse complement strand
TCTACATAAAGAGTGAGTTTCTGCCCCGGTTGCAGGTACTTGTCCTCGTCGAGTTTGTTCCATTGCCGCAGCTCTGCAATGCTGACGCTGAATTTCCTTGATATCAGGTAAAGCGAGTCGCCATTGCGGACAGTGTAGCGAATGGAGCGCAGGCGCTTGTCGTGCTCGCCGCCAGCGTCTTTCAACCAGATGACCAGTTCCTGGCCGGGTCGAATGATGCCCCTGGTGCCGAGCCGGTTCCAGTGCGCGACCTGGTGAACCGTGACGCTGTGTTTTTTCGCGATAACCCAGAGGTTGTCACCGTCCTGTACGCGGTAGGTGGTTTTGCTGCCACGGCCGCGCGGCGTTGTCGATGCCATGATGTCGGCATACTGCGAGGCCTCGCGCGAGGCAACCGGAACCAGCAAGTGCCTGCCTGCGCGAACCATGGTGCCCGACAGTTGATTGGTGCTGCGCAGCACCGCCACGGTGGTGTCATATCTTTTTGCGATATGGGACAGTGTTTCGCCCTTGCTGATACGGTGCCGGACCCAGCGGCTGCGTTCATTCTCCGGCATGGCCGACAGGTTGTCCCTGAATACGTCGGCGCTGGCATTCGGCACCAGCAGTCGATGCGGCCCGTCCGGATGGGTGGCCCAGCGATTGAAGCCGGGATTCAGCCTGTACAATACCTCGGTTGTTACGCCGGCCAGCTCGGCCGCCACGGCGATGTCGAGTTGGCCATCGGTATCGACTACTGCAAATGCGGTATCGGCGGGCAGTGCGGGCAAACTAACGCCGTATTTTTCCGGATGCCTGACAATGGCGCTGATAGCCAGCAGGCGGGGTACGTAGGCGCGGGTTTCACGCGGTAATTTCAGGTGCCAGAAGTCGGTGGGTTTGCCAGCCTTGCGATTGCGACGCATGGCGCTGCGCACAGTGCCACTGCCGGAATTGTATGCCGCAAGTGCGAGTAGCCAGTCACCCTCGAATTGTTGCTGCAGTTTTCCCAGGTGATCGAGTGCCGCCTCGGTAGACGCGATAATGTCGCGGCGTTCGTCCTGCCACCAGTCCTGCTTGAGGCCATAGATCTTGCCGGTACCCGGGATGAACTGCCAGAGTCCGGCGGCACGCCCGTGTGAGTAGGCAAACGGGTCAAAGCCGCTTTCGACGAACGGCAGCAGTACTATTTCAGTCGGAAAGCCACGCTGGCGCACTTCATCAAGGATATATGTCATGTACGGATTGCCGCGCACAAAAATATCCACCACATCCCTGGGTGAGCGGCTGTACCTCGAAATCGCCTTGCGCACCGATTTGTGTTCGATGTGTTCCAGTCTGAAGCCGTCGCGTAATTCCGCCCAGGGGTCGCGTGGCGCGGGTATGGGATTCGCGGCATGCACGGTCTGTGCAGGTTGCGGTTGTTCGATGACAGGGACCGCTGCCGGCTCCGTCTGCGTTGTTGGCGCAGGCACGGGTTCAACGGTGGCGCAGCTTGCGGAAAGCAGTGCGGACAGGATGATCAGGCTGTAGCGAATTGGAATCATTGGTATGTTATCGACCAGTCGCGGAACGGGTTTTAGCCGGTCAGGCCCGCTGAGTATGTATGTGACGGGCTATGCTGACAGCCCGTTCCTGTCAGGTCAATGATCATCGTCACAGTGCTGACTTTATGACGCTTTTACGCTGCAAATGCGTTATTATTTGCACAGGATGAGCGTTGATTTACCGTTAGCTATCCGGGCGCGTTCCTTGCGCGCCTGGTACCGTCGTTCCCTCGGCCGACAACTGGCCGATGCCGAGTCGTCTGCGCTTGCAGGGCAGCTGACGAACCTGTTCGGTTATCACCTTGTGATTGTTGACCCGCCGTGGGAACAGGTAAACCTCGACGACAGCCGGATTGCGCATCACGTTGTGCAGCGTGTGGGTTGCCGCCGACACCCGGATACCGGCGTGGTTGCCGATACCGAGAACTGGCCACTCCAGACAGACACAATCGATACAATTATATTGCCGCACACGCTCGAACTGGCGCGCGACCCGCACCAGGTCTTGCGTGAAGCCGACCGTTGCCTGGTACCGGATGGCCACCTGGTTATTATTGGTTTCAATCCGCGCAGTCTCTGGGGCATCCGGCGCTTGCTTGCACGCAAGCGCGGGAAATTGCCGTGGGATACCCGCTTCCAGAGTATGGGGCGCATCAAGGACTGGCTCGGCCTGCTGGGCTTCGACACCCTGCATTCGCAGTACCTGTTCCAGCGTCCC
>JAOULY010000461.1 GCA_029881775.1 Gammaproteobacteria bacterium | reverse complement strand
GGCATAGTCGGTGCGTCGCGGAGTGCGGCCCCGCAAGAAAAGGTGGTCAGCCTGGCGGATACCGGCCGGCCGCGTCTGCTCGATATGCGCTTCAAACAGGGTGGCGTCGAATCATTGAAGCTGAACGGTGTGTCACTGGTAAAAAAAATCGTCACCGTCAATGCCGACGGCAGCACCTCGGAGCAGATGGGCATGGCTAGCCTCACAGAGAGTCAGTGGGTGCTCATCGGGCTCGGTGTGGGTGCGACGCTGTGCATCGGTGAAGTTATTTGTGATGATGACGATCCCGCCCAGTTGCCACCAGGAGACGATGTCGTGGCACCCGATTGACGATGTCATGGCACCCGATTTCCGGTAATAGTTCGCCGCAGATCCTGCTGCATCATTCTGGACGCACAATCCACTGATTCGAAAAAAGGCGCGGGTTACCGCGCCTTTTTCGTCGACGGCATTCGCTGCCGGTAAGCAAGCATCGCGGCCAGCGCGTGCTGGACATAATCGATGCGCACTTCGCTCGCGCGCCGATTGGGTTTGGCAGCAACACCCTCCGTCGCCTGCTGGCCGATGGCGGCGGGGATGCCGCCGGTGAAAGGTCCGTCCCGCAACTGCACACGCATCAGAAATCCGACGCCGTCCTGCGCGAATGCCAGTATCCGCTCGCGTAGCGCCTGTTCATGCGCAGGCAACAGATCGATGCTAGCCAGCAGCCCTTCGAGCCGGGTCGAGGTGGGCGTCGTGTATCCCTTTTTGTGAACGGCACCGCGCAACGCAGGATCAGCGGGTGGCTGGTAATCGGCCAGCAATGCCTCGCTCAGGCGCGCCACATGTTTAGCGAGATAATCGCGGTCGAACGGCAATCCACGGCCGCCGGTCACTGCCATCAACCGCGCCGCCGCCAACAGCGTCCAGTGGTCCGCCGGCTGGTTGTCGGTGGACTGGTTTTCGAACAGCCAGACCACGGCCTTGATCGCCGCCTGCAGCCACTGCGGTGACGGGTCCAGTTCATACAATGCCAGCAGGCCGAGCACGGCCTCCCCGGGATAGAACAGCGAATGAGCCGCCTCGCGTGCGCCTCCCCGCCCAGGGGTAAATTTAGCGATGAAGCGTCCGTCCTCGTCCTGCATGGATAACAGGAAGCGCCCGAGCGCGCGCAGCCCTTCGATATCGACGGCGCCGGGCGTGCGCGCCTCCAGACCGGCCATGCCGACCAGTGCCAGGCCGGTCCCGCCCAGATCGGCCTCCAGCGGGGTGTCGGTCTGATGCAGCTGGGGCAACGACCATGCCGCGAGCTGATCCACCTGACCCGGCACCGTGGTGATACAACACTGGTTGAGGAACCCGCTGGCCCTGGCCCACGCCTCCGCCGCCACCGGGTCATCGTAATGCTGCAAATACAGGGAAAAGACATACATCACCGCGGCATGCCGTACCACGTGATATTCCACCGGCGACTTGAAACGCGGGTCAGGATTGGCCAGGTAAATGAACTCACCATTCGGTAGTGTGACCTGCGACAGATAGCCAGCAGCCAGACGGATGGCCTCGTCGAGTTCGGCAACACTGACAGCGTGCGGGAAGGGCGCCGATTCCGGTTTAGCGCCGGCTTCATCGGCCAGGACACCCGGTGAAGTCGCCAGGAACAGCAATACTGATACAAGGCCGTTGCGGGTTGCTCGTTTCATAATCATGGGGTGAACTCGTCGTGTTCAAAAAACAGCTTTGAGAAGCCAATGGCGTCGGACTTGCAACGACCAGGGCAGTGTTTATCGGTCTTCGTTTGTCTGAACCAGGCCTTAGCCTACACCACCGAGGCTTGCTTCGGGTAGCAGCGGGACCTGCCGCAACATCACGCTATTCCCGGCCCACCCGGCAAGTCCGAAAAACCGCTTCACCCAGCCATTGAGTGCCTTTGATCCGGTCATCGGCAAGGCGCTGGAGCAAGCGGGCACGGAATGGAAAATACCGGAGCAGCAGGCCGGGCCGAAACCCGCTGGCTAGGCAAACAAGGAATCAGTAGCAGGCTGGATGCACAATTACCGCTTGCAGTAGAAGCGGATGTTCACGGTGATAATGTGATTGACGTGTTATGGCCGAACACGGGCCTGGATTAATACGTACATTCTGGATTCCGGCCTGAGCCGGGATGGCGGTTATCTGGTTGAAACCTGAAATTCAGCAAATGTAGGGTGCGCCGTGCGCACCAGTCACTGCTGTATGTATCCCCGGTGCGCACGGCGCACCCTACG
>JAOULY010000054.1 GCA_029881775.1 Gammaproteobacteria bacterium | reverse complement strand
GCCATGCGCGAAACTGCGCGGCAGTTCGAGGCGATTTTTGTACAGACCATGTTGAAGGCCATGCGTGACGCCAGCCCCGGTGACGGCCTGTTCGACAGTGACCAGACAGATTTTTATCGTGATATCCATGATCGCCAGCTTGCGCTGGAAATGGTCAATGGCAAGGGCCTGGGTATCGCCAGCATGCTGATGAAGAGTATGGGCGCAAGCGGGGAAGAGCCGCCGGTGTTGCAACATTCACCGCCTGATCGACCGATAGCCGCACAGCCGACAACAGATGCACCCGCTGCACTGATTAATCTGAATGTGCCGGCACTGCCGTTGATTGCCGGACTGCATGCAGTCGGCAAGCCACTGGTCGAGCTGGATGCGATGCCCGCTGATAAGCCGGTGAAGGCAGACGCAAAACCGTCCGACTGGCAGCCCGAGGATCCGGAAAACTTTATCCGCGATTTATTGCCGCTTGCGCGCAAAGGTGCGGCCCTGCTGGGCGTTGCGCCCGGCGTGCTGGTCGCCCAGGCGGCACTGGAAACCGGCTGGGGGCAAAAAATGATTCGCCATGCGGATGGTCGCAACAGTTTTAACCTGTTCGGGATCAAGGCCGACAGCCGCTGGCAGGGTGACCGTGCCACGGTCAGTACGCTTGAGTATGAACAGGGCGTGGCGCGGCGCGAACACGCGCCGTTTCGTGCCTACGAATCGCTGGAAGCATCGGTCACCGATTATGTCGAGTTCCTGCGCAGCAATCCGCGCTATCAGCAAGCAATTGAAAATGCAGGAGATTCTACAAGCTACCTGCGTGAATTAAAGAATGCAGGCTATGCGACCGATCCAGACTATGTAGAGAAGATCCGTTCAATTATGGACGGCAGGTATTTTGACCGGGGTGTCGGGCCGCTGGCCTACAGCGAATCCGACGCCGCATCAGCCGGTCTGTGGTAAAGGGACAGAGGGTTAACGCATGGGAAGCGGTCTGCTGGACATCGGAAGTTCGGCGCTGTTAAGTAGCCAGCGCGCGCTGGATATTATCAGCCACAATGTTGCCAACGTTAATACGCCCGGCTATAGCCGCCAGCGTGTTGAACTGACCGCGCGGTTGCCGCAGGTCAGCAGCAGCGGCTTTATCGGCACCGGCGTGGACGTGACTGCAATCACGCGCGCCTACGACCAGTTTGTCACCAGTGAACTTCGCACTTCCACCTCCGGATTCAGGGAGTCCAGTACGCTTGCCTCATTGGCCGGCGGGCTTGATAACCTGTTGGCCGACCAAAACTCGGGACTGAGCCCGATGCTGGGTTCGTTCTTCGATTCAATCCAGGGCGCTGCCAACGACCCGACCTCGGTTGCTGCACGACAGGCGCTGCTCGGTGAAGCCGGTTCGCTGGCGACGCGCTTCCAGGGGCTGGCCGACTGGATGGAGAGTACCCGGCGCGGACTGACGACACGTCTTGATGCCCGGGTCCAGGAAGTAAACCATATTGCTTCATCAATCGCCTCGATCAATCAGCAGATTATCGAGGCGCAGGGCAGTGCCGGCGGTCAGCCGCCCGGTGATTTGCTGGACCAGCGTGATCAGATGGTGCTTGAACTGTCGGGACTGGTTTCAATCACGACCACGACGCAGGAAGATGGCGCGCTGAACGTTTTTATCGGCAGTGGCCAGTCGCTGGTGCTGGGTGTGCAGCACAGTACGCTCGGTATAGCGGAGCGCAGCAACGATCCGGGCCAGTTTGATATCATGATCGGTGCGCCCGGTAGTCCGGCCGTGGCGGTAACCGGCCTGATAAACGGCGGTGAAATCGGCGGTATCCTGCGTTACCGCGACCAGGTGCTGGTGCCGGCAATGAATGATCTTGGCCGGCTGGCGATTGAACTGGGAACATTCATGAACGGGCAGCATCGTGCCGGCGTGTCACTGGACGGTCTGCCGGGCGGCGACCTGTTCTCGGTTGCCAGCCCGCAGGTGGCCGCGGATGTCACTAACGGCGGTTCGATCGCGGTTTCCTTCGGTGACGTGTCGCAACTGACGGCGGACGACTACCGGCTGACTTATAACGGCAGCAACTGGACCCTGAGTAACGCGAACAGCGGGCAGGCGGTGCCGATGTCCGGTTCCGGTTCGACGGCCGATCCCTTCATTGCGAACGGTATCCGCATTGCTGTCGGTTCGGGTGCAGTTGCAGGCGACGGTTACAGCATCCGTCCCGTGCGTGACGGCGCCAGATCATTCAGTGTCCTGACAGGAAATCCACGCGATCTGGCACTGGCTTCTCCGGTTGCCGCCTCGGCAGCCATTGCCAATACCGGCACTGGCCAGGTTACCCCGGGTACCGTCACCGATATCAATAATGCTGCATTCCAGTCACCGCCGGGCCAGTTATCACCCCCGGTACGGGTGCGTTTCACCAGTCCCACGAGCTACGAAATTATCAATCAGTCCACTTCCGCCGTGATTGATACCGGTGTTTATGATCCCGCGACCGGCGCCGATGTTTTCCCGACGGCCAATAACGGGACAGACTACGGCTACCAGGTGAGAATTACCGGTAACCCGGCGGCCGGCGATGAATTTAATGTGGCCTATAACAGTGGCGGCGTGGCGGATAATCGCAATGCGCTGCTGCTGGCCGGTATGCAGTCGCAGAAATTAATGAACGGTGGCTCGGCCAGCTTCAATGACGGCTACGGTTTGCTGGTCGCCGATGTGGGTGCCGAGGCGCGCCAGGCGCAGATCGGCAGCGATGTACAGGCTGCAGTCCTGAAACAGAGTGAGGCGGAGCGGGCCTCAGCGTCCGGTGTCAATCTTGATGAAGAGGCGGCAGACCTGCTGCGTTACCAGCAGGCTTACCAGGCCGCTGCGCAGATCATTGCTGTATCGGACACTATTTTCCAGACGCTGATTGGCGCATTCAGGAGTTAACATGAGGATCTCGACCATTCAGCTGTTCCAGCAGCGGATAGATGCCTTGCAGGCCCAGCAGCAGCAGCTGTCCAGGACCGAGATGCAACTGGCCACGGGCAAGCGGCTGGTCACGCCCGCCGATGATCCGGCCGCCAGTCTGCGCAACCTGCAGCTGGAAGACCGCAGGACCATGAATGTCCAGTTTATGGAGAATCTTGATCGGGCACAGGGCCGCCTGGAGCTGGAGGAGGGCGCGCTGGCTTCCGGGGTGGACCTCCTGCAGCGCGTTCGGGAACTGGCTGTCGGTGCCCTGAACGGCACAAACAGTGCCGGTGACCTGCAATCGATCGGTGCCGAAGTGCGTTCATTGCTCGACGGCCTGGTTGGCATTGCGAATACGCGCAATGCCAATGGTGAATACCTGTTCGGTGGTTACCAGGCCGCCAGCGTCCCGTTTGCCGATAATGGTTCCGGGAATGTCAGTTACAGCGGCGACCGTGGCAACCTGCACCTGCAGGTCAGCCCGACGCGTCAGCTGGCCGTGGCGGATAACGGTGCGGACACCTTCATGGTGGTACCGGCGTCGTCCGGCGGAACAGTGAGTGTGTTCGACGTGGTGAACGATTTCGCTACCGCGCTGGCGTCAGGTAGCCCGCAGTCCGCCACGCTGACCGATCTTGATACCGCAATGGATGTGTTGCTGGGTGTGCGTGCTGATGTTGGATCACGGCTGCGCGCCGTTGATGAGCAGCGTAACGTCAACGACTCGTTCAACCTGGTGATCGAGCGCGAACAGTCGGATATCATGGATCTTGACTATGCCGAGGCAATTTCACGGTTTAACCGGGAGTTGCTTGCTTTCCAGGCGTCCGAGCAGGTGATTGCGAAGGTGCAGGGCCTGTCGCTGTTCAATTATCTTAATTGAGCCAGTGGCCTGGCGGGTGTGATGTCGGTGTGCCCGGTATTACCGTCCGGGCGAATGTAAAAAGTGGCGTCCCTGCCGTCTTGCCTCCCCCTGTAACCAATTCCGCCTGCCTGCTTCCTGGCGCTGCATGCAGCGGTAGTGAATTCGGTGGCGTCCCTGCCGTACTACCTCCCTCTCAAACACGAAAAATCGTTCTCGTTCCGTACATTACGTATTTGGTGGTGAGTGCTTGCCGGTAAAAAAAAGTGGCGTCCCTGCCGTACTACCTCCCTCTCAAACTTGCTCGCAGCCATTTTCCTGTTGACCATTCGATATGCCTGTCCGTGTGCATATCGTTAAATCCAGGCTCTCGATGGCGCGATGCATCCCCCCCAAGGAATTTATTTTGTTGACAGCGGCGTGCCGTAAAAATGACGTTGTGTCATGTCTCGAGCTTGCTCGAAGTCAGCTTGAATGCGGTGTGTATTAACAGGGACGGTGTGTCCCTTGGTTGGCTATCACGGTGGGCAGATATAGGACCCGTAAGCAACGGAAGTGATGGCCTGATCGGAGTATAGACAGAAGTTTTTTTGAAATACAAGAAGTTTTTGGGTAATTCGAAAAAAATTAATTAAAACGTTTTCCAAGCGCATGGTATTGCTTGCTATTTAGCCCCAGTAATTCCGCGTGAACCGGGTCCAGGTCGGCGACGTCAGCGGAGACTGTATATGCTTCAAACGCTTCCACGAGTTGTTCGCTGAGTGTCCGTAACGCCAGGTTCTGTGGTCGACAGATTTTCCGCAGCCGGTTAAGTGCGTCCACGCGACTGAGATGCTGGCTCTGCATGACAAGTCCCAGCGCGACGCTGACGATGCCTGAAACCTCGATTGCCTTGCCGAGGTTGTTGATTTCTTTCGAGCGGGACAGGGTGGCATCGATTTCGGCGGCCATTTGTATGGGTGTCACGGGTTTGATCATGTAGCCGAGTGCGCCAAGTTCGGCGGCAGCGGAGATGGTGGCGTAATCGTCTGATGAGGTAAGAAAGACAAACGGTATGCCGTAGTCTTTCTTTAATCTCTTGGCCAGTTCCAGGCCGGATGTGTCCGGCAGTTCCTGGTCAATGATGGCAAGATCAAACGTCTGCTCGTCGCAGGCGGCCAGCGTGCACTGTCCGTCAGGCAGTGCCGTGATGCGAAAGCGGTCGGCCTTGATGCCTTCGCCAAGCACCAGTCGCACAACCGGGTCATCGTCGATGAGGAGAATGTTTGCCTGCTCTGCTGTCCTTGCCATGCTGTATATAGCCCTGTTATTGGATCGAGGCGTTGCGTTAAATCGAGATCATAAGGTCCACTTGCAGAAGACGGGATAGGGCCGGATTATATTCCAAATTCAATTTCATACAATTGATCTCTGTTAACTTTTAATTACCGCGCATTTCATGCCGGTGCGCCGGTTACTTCCCGGGTGGTCGTCTGATAATTACCCAGCTCGTACCTGATCCTGGCTAACTCGTCTTCCATGTCTGACAGAATTGCCCAGCCATTGTCCGTGGTGCCGAGGTGGCCCAGTTTCTCGAGTTGACCGCACAGGCTGGACATGTGGCTGGCGCCCAGTTGCATGCTGCTGGACCTGAATTTATGTGCCACGCGGCGCAGTGCTTCCGGGTCGGTATCATTGATCGCATCGCGCATTGACTGCAGGGCAACCGGCGCTTCCTGCAGGTAAATATCAATAACCCGGTCAAGCAGCGACTCGTCTGCGTGCATGTCTCCGTAAAGCGCAAGGAATTCCGGGTTAATCGCATGATCCTTAAGGGTCGGCGTATCCTGTGGCGTACGGGTGTCGCGTTTTGTCTTGCCGCGGGCCAGCAGGCTGGCCATTGTCGAGGCCAATACAGCGGCGGTCAGTGGCTTGCTGATGTAACTGTCCATGCCGGCATCGATACAGCGCTGCTGGTCGGTGCTCATGGCATTGGCCGTGAGTGCAATAATCGGTATGTGGCAGCCTTTATTATCGGTTGCTTCCCGGTTGCGTATTGCGGCAGTGGCGGTGTAGCCGTCCATCCTTGGCATCTGGCAGTCCATCAGGACCAGGTCAATATCCTGTTGCTCGAGGATCATCAGTGCCTCGATACCGTCGGTCGCCAGTGTGACACTGCAAGACAGCGCCTCCAGCATATGCAGGGCCACTTCCTGGTTTATCAGGTTGTCCTCAACCAGCAAGACCTTTGCATCCAGTGCCGGGAGTGCCGCCCCTGGCGCTATGGCAGTCTCGGCGGGCATCATTCCACTGCGCCCGCGTGCCAGCGGGAGTTCGAACCAGAAGCGCGATCCCTTGCCCGGTTCGCTTTGCACGCCGATATTCCCGTGCATCATGTTAACCAGCTGTTTGCATATGGTCAGGCCCAGTCCGCTGCCACCATACTCCCGTGTCGTGCTGCTGTCGGCCTGGGTGAAAGATTCAAAAATCCTGTCGAGCGCAGCCGGGGTAATGCCGATGCCGGTATCTTCCACGGCGATCCGCAGACAGCCCCCTTCACTGTTCCCGGTAACAATTTCAAGGCTGATTTCCACTGTTCCCGCGCGGGTAAACTTGACCGCATTCGTGACCAGGTTGTTGAGAACCCGGGTAATGTGCATTTTGTCGCCCAGCCAGATGCGGTGTACATCGGGAGGGATGCGTAACTTTATTTCCAGGCCTTTTTTTGTTGCGGCACCGCTGAACTGGCGGTAGCTGTCCATCAGTAAGTCGACAATATCGAATTCCGCTTCCCGCACATCCATGCGATGGGCTTCAATCCTTGAAAGGTCAAGGATGTCATTGATGATGCCCAGTAATAACTTGCCGGATTCATATATGTTTGAAACGAATCGATGCTGGCGCTTGTCGAGGTGCTCATCCAGCAGTAACTGCGACATTCCCATGATGCTGTTCATGGGTGTGCGGATTTCGTGGCTCATGGTTGCGAGGAATTCACTTTTGGCATGGCTGTTTGCTTCAGCGTGTTCCTTTTGTTCCAGTAGCCTGGTCTCATATTCCTGCTGCTCGGTGATATCCATGGCGATGGCCGTGAACATTAACCGGTTTTCTATCTGCATCCTGCTGATTGACAGGGACAGCGGGAACGCGCTCCCGTCTTTCCGGCGGCCACTTATCTCGCGGCTATTTTCCGTGTGCGGTCCGGTTGTTGTTTTTCCCAGCTTGGCGAGTATGTCCAGAAGTTGTTTTTGGTGGGATGAAGAAATCAGTGCGAGAGAGTTTCTGCCGTTGATTTCAGCAGGCTGGTAACCGAACATTTGTTCAGCGGCAGGATTGAAGGATTCAATGAGGCCTTCCTCATTCAGGGTAATAACGGCGCCGCTCATGGTTTCAACAACCGTCCGGTGACGGATTTCACTGTCACGTAGCTGCTCCATGAAACGGTTCCTGGCGTTGCTGGCATCCTCGGCAAGTGATTTCAGGCGTGCGAGAAGGTGTACCTGGTTGTGAACGGCGCGCCAGATAAACACAACGAGTACCAGGTACACCAGGCCGCTTATCAGGCCTATGCCCAGTAGTTTGTTCCAGGCAGCCTTGTTTTTAACGATGGCCTCCGAGTCAAGTATTGCCAGTGACCGCCGGGTCGTGCTTGTAACCTGCATCAGGGAATCGACAATTTTATCCGAGAGCCGGTCGAGTTCGCTGTTCAGTTTTGTCTGTCGGTCGAGCAGCTCCAGTTCTCTCATCTGCGCGATATAAAGTCCGTTACTGCCGATCGTGATCGCGTTGCTACTGTCGTCGATTGTGAATCCTTCGCCGATAATCAGGCTGAAGAGCCAGTCAAGCTGGGATTTATCCAGAACGTGGTAGCCATCCGCTATCTTTTCGGCGCTGGCATAAATATGTGAGATCACCGGCAACAGTTCGCTGTCTTTCAGCCGGCTCATGCCTTCCATGCGTGTTGACGTGTATATGGAATCAGCGATGCGTTCAACCCTTGCCAGGGCGGCGCGGATTGCGCTGATATTGTTGCGCGTATCCTCGTTCAGCAGGGCGGCGTTAGTGTCTCCTGGTCGGGCAGGTATGGAATATTCCAGTGTGTAGGCATCCAGGTTGGAGCGCAGCTGTTCCGTGTAGTCGTTGATCTTGTCGAGTAGCAGGTGTTTTTCCGGGGGTACCATGATGCTGTCGTATTCCACGCGCCAGTTGGAGGCCTTGTAATGCAGTGTGATGAATTCACTGGCGAGGTTACCGAGTTCGCCGGTCAGCCTGTCGAGGTCTTCGACTGTATTGAGCTCTGAAAAGACCCGGATACTGTGATTGAGCTCTTTGAGCTCCGCAGAATCATTGATGTGATGGTGCGTTCTTTGCGGGAAATTGATGATGTGGTTAATGACTTCCCTGGCATTATGCAGGTGTTGTTTTATGCCTGTTGCCCCCGAATTGATATCCCACTTCAGCGCATTCAGGTGAGCCGTGTCCGCTTCCAGTGAGTCGAGTGTCGCCTTCATGAAGGCCAGCATGACCAGCCCGGAAACCACGGCAGCCAGGATCAGTGACAGGCAGAGCGTGAGAATGTGTCGTGCCGTGTTGTCTGACTGCATGCATGGATCTCACATGGAGTAATCGCCGGGCTGCAGGATGACTGGCCACGCGATGTTATTTGTATGATTCCAGCGCAGTTTACTGCATCGGTTTCCATACAGAAAGTCCGGGCATCAGGATGCTGGCTAATACCCTGTTTTCAAGGACTGTCATGGCCACGCAGACGCGTGGCGGGTATGGCAGTGCGGCCTGCACGCGAATCGGGTAAACTGGCCGTGGAAAATCTGTCCGCCTTTCCACCCGGCGGTTGAGGCTATGTTTCCTGGA
>JAOULY010000460.1 GCA_029881775.1 Gammaproteobacteria bacterium | reverse complement strand
CAGCCACACGTCCTTCATCACGCAATGCTTTCGCGGCTTCAAGCTTGCGGTTCACAAGCGGGTAGAGATCTGAATCCACCCCCTGCCCCTGGCCCTTTTCCTGGCTGATACGGTCGTATGCCGTGCACAGTGCCGTAACACTCTCGAGGCGCGCATCGAAATCATGCTGATGTTTATTTACCAGGCTCTGGTCCTGGTCCAGCATACGCACCCCCTCGAACAGGGTGATTGTTGCCTGGCTCAGAAAACCGTCTGCTTCGGCATGGTTTCCCGCATCAATTGCCATACGCGCACGCTCCAGCTGAGCCCGCGCCTGCTCCCGCAAGCCGATCGCAGACAGGTTGCCGCTACTGGCTATCCTGCGCGCTGCTGAAGAGCCTTCAATGAGTTTTTCTACCGAAGTGAGACGACTTCCGGTTTCACCGCCGGCTGCCTGCACACCGGCCGAAACCATCGCCAGCCCCAGCATAAAACAAATCGTCCTGACAACCTTATTGAGTAGCTTATACATACTATTTTCTTCCTGATCGGATTTATCCCGATTAAAACGCCAACCCTGACATACGCAGAATACGTGCCAGCCGTTCGGTACCCTGCTCCAGTTGCCTGATAGCTGCCGTCATATCACCCTTTTGCGCCATCTGTTCGGCAGCCTTCCGGATACCGTCATTTTCCTCTACGGCAGCGCGCACCTGTGCCAGTGCGGTGCTGTTTACCGTTTCTTCACGTTCCAGCATATTCACCAGCAGGCGGTAACTCATATTGCGCTGCTTTTCGTATTCATACTCTTCTTCCTGCGTGCTAAAACTGAGTTCGTGCAGCAGCGTATCCCTGTCACGTGCGCTTGCCAGTGCCTGCTCAACAATCGATGCCGCCACTGATGCCTGCCTGTTAGCACCTTCGTAATCACCCTGCACTGCAAGACCTTCCGCTTCTCGCAGCAAGCCGGACACTTTTTCCTGGTCAAGCAGTGCCGCGATTTCCTGCCCCGGCTTCTCGACGACGACACGCTGGAAGGCTTCGCTAAAACTGAGCACTCGCTTGCGCAGTGTTTCGTAGTGCGCCCGGTCATACTCTGTCTTTCTGGCCGCATCTCCGACCAGCCGGGAAGCAGCAGATACAGCAGCCAGCCCCTGACGGGTAAATTCCGCGGCCGCACTGTAATTCCCGATCTCATACTTTACCTCGGCCTGTTCCCACATATCCTGCGCCTCTGCCAGCATACGTATTGCCTCATTGTCATCGCTGCCTGCAATCCGCTTGACCAGCCGTTCTTCATGCACGAGCCGCTCCAGCAGGCCCATCCTGTGAGACAAGGCAGCATCGGACAGTTCACCCGGTCTACCGACTGCAGGGCCCAGGACTTCTGCCTCGACAGGAAACCACTGCACAGTCATAACAGTCGACAAAATCCATACAGCCGGCCAACGGGTAAATCGACTGTCCATATTTGTCGATAGCACAATCTATTCCGTAACCGTCTTCACATTACCCTGCTTGTCCTTCGCCTGCGAATGACAGCGCCGGCATTCAGAAACGGGGAACGCTACCTTGCCGTGACATACGCCGCATTTCTCACCGAGCAGTATCGATGCCATACTGATGTTATTGGCGCCCTTTTGCGGAATAAATATCGCCGGGTGACAATTCGAACAATCCAGCCATTCGGTATGTTGCTTGTGAGGGTACACCACGTTGGGCATTGAACCCTTCACCTCGCGCACTATATTCAGGTCCATGACAATCGGGTCCACAGACGGATCATTCCTGTCAAAACGGGGGTTGATTTTTCCTTCATCCAGCGCCTTGACCCAGTCTACATAGTTACCTGAAGCACCCTTTGGCAGGTTGCCGAAAGATGCTTTTGGTGGCTGTAATGTTTTAGCGCCGATACTGGATGGATCATGTATACCATCAGATACCGGTGGCGGGTTGCGTTTCGATGGCGGCTTCATGAGCCGGTTGAAGGCATTCGGGTCAGCCGCCGAGACCTCGGTTGAACACCAGGCGAGCCAGGCCCCGGTCATAACGAGCGCGGCGATCAGCACAGGCATGCGCACCAGCCTGACACGCATGAAATTTCGAGTGATCACTTCCCGCCCCCCATGGCTGCCGGCTTGACCAGCTTCTGCAACGTGCTTTCGTGCACCTGTGTCGGCGTTCCCGTCTTGCCAGAATGACACAAATCGCAATTTTCGACTGACCAGGCCAGGTTGCCATCATGGCAGGCCCCGCAGTATTCGCCCTCGATAATTTTCAG
>JAOULY010000053.1 GCA_029881775.1 Gammaproteobacteria bacterium | reverse complement strand
ACCGTCGCACCGAGGTAATCACCGTGACGTTCCTTGCGGATGACGTTTTCGTAAATCTGCCCGGTGGTGAAATTGTTATCCCGGGTCATGGTGGTACGCACGAAACGCTCGTAATGTCCGAGGTCCAGGTCGGTCTCCGCCCCGTCATGTGTAACAAACACCTCACCGTGCTGGAACGGGCTCATGGTGCCGGGATCTACATTGATGTAGGGATCCAGCTTGAGCAGCGTGACCTTGAGGCCACGGGTTTCCAGCAAGGTGGCGAGCGATGCCGATGCGATGCCTTTGCCCAATGAGGACACAACACCGCCGGTGATAAATATAAATCGGGTCATTGATAACCTGGAAAAAGGACGCAGCGCAGGTGCTGCGAGACGGGAGTAAACTCTACCAGAAGCGCACGCCCACCTCAATCGGCATGCAGCCCTTCATCCCCCCTGCCGTCCGCTCCAGTGAATCCGGTAACCGGGCTCCTGCGGACCGGCCTGGAACGGCTCGCAGATCCACATCCCCGCCACCGCGGCCAGCTCGTCCCCGACATACAGCAGGGGAATCCGGCCACGCTGCCACGGCGGCACCCCGGCCTCCTGGAACAGCTTCTTCAGTGCATGACGATGGCCGCGCCCGGCAGGCCGGCAGGTCTCGCCACCAACCCGCCAGCGAACCTGCACCCCCTCACCGCCGACTGCCGCGCAACGCAAACCCTGGCCAGGCACACGGGTGGCGGACAGTGTCCCGTTACCAGGCAAGGCCAGTGGCTGCTGCAGTTGCCAGGCACACTCAGGCGGCGTCTGCGACGGCAAGGGCGCCGGCAACAGGAACAATTCATCCCGGTAGCGTCGCAACTGACAGCTGCCCCAGCTGACACAGGGCCCGGCATCCTCCCGGCTGGTCAGCATGTCGTTCTGCACCCGCTCCAGCACGGCCGTCGATGGTGCCTGGCCGGCCTGTTGCCTGATCCAGTAACGCAGGATATTGCGCTGCCGGGCCGGCGGCAGTGCGGCGACCGCGGTAACCGACAGGGTGTTATCGCACTTGCCGGCAACTGCCAGTCGATCGTCCATGGCCAACGCATCCAGCAGGCCGGCCGCCTCGGCAGCATGTGCGGCACTGCGCGACAGGCTGGCAGACACGGATGGCCAGCGCTTGCGTAACACCGGCACAATTTCATGGCGCAGGAAATTGCGGTCGTAGTCGGTTTCGGTGTTCGTCGGGTCCTCGATCCAGTCCAGCCCGCTGGCACGGGCATAGGCCAGCAACGCCTCGCGCTCCATCTCAAGCAGTGGCCGCAGGTGGGTTCCCTGCCCCAGCGCGCTGATCACCGGCATGGCAGCCAGCCCCTGCACGCCCGCACCGCGCATCAATTGCAGTAACAGCGTCTCGGCCTGGTCGTCACGGTGTTGCGCCGTCAACAGGCAATGATCCGGCGCCAGCCAGCCGGCAATCGCCGTATAGCGGGCATGGCGCGCGGCCGCCTCCGGGCTGTCGCCCGGCCCCGGGCTGGCATCGACCTGCAAAACAGTCAGCGGGATATCCAGCGCATTACAGACTGCACGGCAGTGGTCCGCCCAGTGATCGGCGTCCACCTGCAGGCCATGGTGGATGTGGATCGCGCCAACGGGCACAGCGAGCCGCTCGCGCAAGGCGCGGAGCGCGTACAGCAACACCGTGGAATCCAGGCCGCCGCTGAACGCCACCTGCCAGGCAAGCGGTAATGGCTGCAACTGAAGTTTACCGAGCAGGTATTCCGGAGAGAATTTCATAAGAAATGGGGTCTTTACCCACTCGTGTCGCAATAACTCCCTCTCCCTGAGGGAGAGGGGATGGTTTTAAAAAAAGGGTCGGCACCTTTTTACAGTTGGTTGTTTTTTGTTCTTCCTGTCGGTGGCAAAACGAAAAAAGGGTACTGCCCCCCTTTTCCTAGCGTTCGGTATATTGCCCGTAGCTCATCAGGCGTTTGTAGCGCGACTCTACCAGGGCGTCCGGCGACTGCTTGCTCAGTTTTTTCAGTGTCTCGAGCAGGACCTGGCGGATATTCACGGCCATGGTATCGACATCGCGGTGCGCACCACCGAGCGGTTCTTCGATCACGCGGTCGACCAGGCCAAGTTCCAGCAGGCGACCGGAGGTGATACCCAGCGCCTCGGCTGCATCAGAAGCCTTTTCGGCACTTTTCCAGAGGATGGAGGCACAGCCCTCCGGCGAAATAACAGAGTACGTGCTGTACTGCAGCATGAGCGTGCAATCACCAACGCCAATGGCCAGCGCCCCACCCGATCCGCCCTCGCCGATTACCGTGCAGATTACCGGTGTACGCAGGCGCGCCATCACCAGCAGGTTACGTGCGATCGCCTCGCTCTGGCCGCGCTCTTCCGCACCGATGCCGGGATAGGCGCCGGGGGTGTCGATGAATGTCAGCACCGGCAGCCCGAAACGCTCCGCCATTTCCATCAGGCGCAGGGCCTTGCGATAGCCTTCCGGACGCGGCATGCCGAAGTTACGCAGCAGCTTTTCCTTGGTGTCACGTCCTTTCTGTTGACCGATCACCATCACCGGCGTGTCATCGAGCCGGGCAATGCCGCCGACAATGGCATGATCATCGGCATAGTGGCGGTCGCCGTGCAGTTCCTCGAAACCGTCGAACATGCGGACGATGTAATCCATCGTGTACGGTCGTTGCGGGTGACGCGCCAGCTGCGAGATCTGCCAGGGGGACAGGTTCGAGAAAATCGAGACGGTCAGCTCCCGGCTTTTTGCCTTGAGCTTGTCGATTTCTTCACTGATATTGACGTCCGCATCATCGCTGACGTAATGCAGTTCATCGATTTTCGCCTCGAGCTCGGCAATCGGCTGCTCGAAATCCAGAAAGTTAAGATTCATTAATAACCCAGTAAGTGTTGCGATCTGCTGCCAATACTACAGTTTCCGGCGTGCCCGGTAAAATGGACGCCTTCCGCCCACGGCCAGCCCCGAACCACATCACCTTATGTAATCACCTGCAGGAGCGCCTTGCAGGCGCGATTCTTATTTCCCGCAAAGTAATCGCGCCTGCAAGGCGCTCCTGCAGCTTATTTATGCTCTGTGACAAACTGCTCCCGCAAGGCATTCACAGGGTAAATCACCACCGCTGTCAACCGTACTCGACCCGCACGCTGTCCTTGCCGGCCAGGTCACGCAACCGATGCAATAATTCATCCGTCGGGTGGACGGTCCATTGCTCGCCCAGCGCAACTCGTGCCTGTGCCTCGCCACCGCGGTAATCGATGCACACACGGGTATGCCCTTCGCGGAACGGCTGCAGGATATCCGCGAGCGTACCTATGAAGCCATTGCCCGCCAGCTGCGACCCGACACCCACAACCAGCTGCCGCGCATACATTTCGCGTGCCTGGTTGATGTCATAGATGCTCTGCGCGGTCACCTGGAAACCACCGGAGTAATCATCCACGCCCAGGCCGCCCTGCACCACCAGCACCTTGTTCTTGCCCACCAGCGCCTCGTACTTTTCGTAGACCTCCGGAAAAACACGCACATCCAGCCGCGCGGTGCGGTCATCCAGCGTCAGGAAGGCAATCTTGCCACCGCGCTGTGTCTTGCGAATGCGCATGCTCATAACCAGCCCGGCGATGGTGACCGGCTTCTCGTTACTGCCGGGCCGGCCCGGCTTGCCGGCGGGCGCCGGCAGACTCGCACTCATTCCGGATATTTCCGCCAGCCGACCGGTAACAATATTGGCCAGCTCGACGTTGTAACGTTCGATCGGGTGCCCGGTCAGGTACAGGCCCAGCGCATCCATTTCACCCTGCAGGCGCTGTTCCTCGTCCCATTCCGGCAGGATATGCCGGCTGGTCGGCAATGCTTCCGCAACCTCGGGCTCGCCAAAGAGATCATTCTGGCCGGTATCCTGGTCGCGACTGCGCTGCTCTGCCAGCTTCAACGCCTGCGCCAGGTTGGCATGTTGCGTGGCACGCGTCTCGCCGAGCACATCGAGCGCCCCGGCCCGGATCAGGGCATCGAACACCCGCCGGTTGACCTTGCGCAGGTCGACGCGCTGGCAGATTTCGTACAGATCGGCGAATACCCCGTCGGCATCACGCGCAGCGAGAATGCACTCGATGGCTGACTGGCCGACGCCCTTGATCGCACCCAGTCCATACACGATGGTGCTGTCGTTCTCGACCGTGAACATGTAATCGGACTGGTTAATATTCGGCGGCACCACCTTGAGTTTCATATCGCGACACTCGGCAATGAGGTGCACGATCTTGTCGGTGTTATCCATGTCCGCCGACATGACCGCCGCCATGAACGCCGCCGGGTAATGCGCCTTCAACCAGGCCGTCTGGTAGGAAACCAGCGCGTAGGCGGCCGAGTGGCTTTTGTTGAAACCGTAACCGGCAAACTTCTCCATCAGGTCGAAGATGTAGGTGGCAACCTTTTCGTCCACACCCCGCGCGAGCGCACCGTCGGTGAAGATGGCGCGCTGCTTGGCCATCTCCTCGGGCTTTTTCTTGCCCATGGCGCGACGCAGCATGTCGGCGCCACCGAGCGTGTAACCCGCCAGGGTCTGCGCGATCTGCATCACCTGTTCCTGGTAGAGAATGATGCCGTAGGTCGGCTTCAGGATCGGCTCCAGGTTAGGGTGCGGGTATTCGATACGCGCCCCGTGCTTGCGCGCGATGAAGTCGTCGACCATACCCGACTGCAGCGGCCCGGGACGGAACAGTGCAACCAGCGCCACGATGTCCTCGAAAGAATCCGGTTGCAAGCGCCGGATCAGGTCCTTCATGCCGGTCGATTCCAGCTGGAACACGGCCGTCGTGGTTGATGCTTTCAGCAAGGCAAACGTCGACCTGTCGGTCAGCGGCAGTGTATTGATGTCGACCGGCGCCTCGTTGTTCACGGCGCGACGTCGATTGATGGTTTTCAGCGCCCAGTCGATAATGGTGAGCGTACGCAGGCCAAGGAAATCGAACTTGACCAGGCCGACGGCCTCGACATCGTCCTTGTCGAACTGGCTGACAATCGCGTCACCACCCTGTTCACAGTACAGCGGCGTGAAATCAGTCAGCTGTGACGGCGCTATCACCACGCCACCGGCATGCTTGCCGGCGTTGCGCGCCATGCCTTCCAGGGAACGCGCCAGGTCGATGACCGTCTGCACGTCCTCGTCGTTATCGTACAACTCGGCAAGCTGGGGCTCCTGCTCCAGCGCCTTTTCCAGCGTGATGCCGATCTCGAACGGAATCAGCTTGGCGATGCGATCGACAAAACCATACGGATGACCCAGCACGCGCCCGACGTCGCGCACCACGGCCTTGGCGGCCATGGAGCCGTAGGTGATGATCTGGGACACCTTGTCGCGACCATAGCGCTCGGCGACGTACTCGATCACACGGTCGCGACCTTCCATGCAGAAGTCCACGTCGAAGTCCGGCATGGAAACACGCTCGGGATTCAGGAAACGCTCGAACAGCAGGTCATACTTGAGCGGATCGAGGTCGGTAATTGTCAGGGCATACGCCACCAGCGAGCCGGCACCGGAACCACGCCCCGGTCCGACCGGGATACCGTTGGCCTTTGACCACTTGATAAAATCCGCAACGATGAGGAAATAACCGGGGAAACCCATTTGCAGGATGACATCGATCTCGGTCTGCAGACGTTCGCGGTAAACCTCACACCGGGCCGCGTAATCATCAGCGTCCGGGTCGAGGATCTGTGACAGGCGATCGGCCAGTCCCGCCTCGGCCTGTGCGATAAAATATGTGTCGATACCGGTCCCGTCCGGCACCGGGAAGTCCGGCAGGTAATTCTTGCCCAGCTCGAGTTCGAGACTGCAGCGACGTGCGACTTCAACGGTATTTTCCAGTGCCTCCGGAATATCGCTGAACAGCGCCTGCATTTCTTCCGGGCTGCGCAGGTATTGCTGATCGGTAAATTCATGGGAACGGCGCGGGTCATCCAGTGTACGACCTTCGTTAATACACACACGCGCCTCGTGTGCATCGAAATCGCCCGTCTTGATGAAGTGTACGTCATTGGTCGCCACGACCGGCACATCCAGCTGCACAGCGAGTTCAACGGCGGCGTGGATATAATCTTCCTCACCGGCACGGCCGGTTCGCTGCAGTTCCAGGTAGAAGGCATCGGGAAAATGTTGCAGCCACTGCTGGAGCAGGTGTGCGGCGTGTTCAGGTTTTTTTGCCAGCAAGGCCTGCCCGACATTACCGGCACGGCCACCGGACAACGCGATCAGTCCGTCGGTACAACCATCCAGCCAGTCGAACTGCACAACCGGTATGCCACGTTGCTGTCCCTCGGTATAGGCACGTGACACCAGCCGCGTGAGATTGAGGTAGCCGGTCCTGTTCCTGCACAGCAAAACCAGCCGGGCGGGTGGACTGTTATCAGTGTCCGCAACCCACAGGTCGACACCCACCAGCGGTTTGACACCCGCCGCCATGGCCGCGCGGTAAAACTTCACCATCGAAAACATATTGCACTGGTCAGTCACGGCGACGGCCGGCATACCGGCCTCCGCCACACTTTTAACCAGCGGCTTGATACGGACGGTACCGTTCAGCAGTGAATATTCGGTATGGACGTGCAGATGGACAAAGGCGACTGGCATGGGGGAAGTGTCCGGTTTTCATCCCCCGGTTTCAAGCGCCCGACACGATTCATGCTATCTGCCAAAAAGGAACTGCAGGTTACTGTTTTTCCAAGGCTTCATATATAAACACGTGAAATTCTGTGACGCCGTTCACAAACCGGACAATTAAGCGCAGCAATCAGCCGGAAACCGGGCGTTTCATGAAATACAGGCTAAACATGAGGTTTCACAGGACGATAGTTGAACTTGTAGGCATTTTTTTTCAAATCGGAACTCAAATGTACCCTGGCAGCGCGGCACACGCATCGACCGATATTGACGCTGAGGAGCTGAAGGGATTCTCCCGCAGCATCGCAGAACTGCACTGGTTACTGCTGATCCTGGTCATCCTGTACTTCTTTATCCCGATCCGGGTCATTACCGACACCGACGCACTGGTCGTCACGATGATTGCCTACTCGATATTCGTGCTGACCTTTCGCTACCTGAATTTCCAGGCACGCGAGACCCGCTTCAAACTGGCCGTGGAAACCTGGGCCATGACCGGCTTCATCACAACCGTTCTGTGGTACACGGGTCTTACGGAGAGCCCGCTACTTAATCTTTATCTGCTGGTGATCATTGCCTGTGCCATAACACTCGGCAAGGTCATGACGCTGCTCGAGGTTGGCCTGATCACCTGCTGTTACCTGTTGATGGGTTTCAAGGTGCACTCGGTTGATATATTCACGCCCACCACCTTCACCATGCTCATGGCCCAGTTTTCGCCATTCCTGCTGGTCGCTTACATCACGTCGATGCTGGCGTCCGATATTCTGTCGGCAAAGCGGAAGATATTGCATTTGTCGCAGACCGATGACCTGACCGGCGTACTGAACATGCGTGCATTCAATATACTGCTGGACAAGGAAATCGAACGCGCGAACCGCTATCGCACACCGCTGGCCGTCATCATGATCGACGTCGACGGCCTCAAATCCATTAACGATCGTCACGGCCATGCCGCCGGTAATCGCCTGATACAATCGGTGTCAACGACACTCAAGCAGTGCGTGCGCACAGCAGACGCGTTGGCGCGTTACGGCGGAGACGAATTCGTGATACTGCTCACGCGGGCAAACCACGAAGTTGCGGGCGAAACGGCCGAGCGCATTCGCAAGGCGATTGCCAATACCTCGTTCGATATGAATGGACAATGTATCAACGCAACCGCCAGCGTCGGCATGGCAGGCTTTCCGGAGGATGTACTGTTCGCCGAGGACGTTATCGAAAAAGCCGATGTGGCGCTGTACAGCAGCAAGCAGGCCGGTCGCAACCGGGTCACCCTCTACGACGCATCGCTGGATGGCATGGCTGCCTGTGCATAAAAGGGCGCAGTTCTGCTGCTGCCACATAAACCCCCTCCCCCTCAGGGGGTGGGCTGGGGAAAGAGGGTAAATATATTCTATTCCCTCTCCCTGGCCCTCTCGGCAACTGCTCCTGCGTTGCTCTACCTCCTGCATGGCCCAGGCCAGCCTCTCGACAGGTTCCCTGTCTCACCTCCTCCCTGCAGTCGTCCCGGAGGGAGAGGGAATGTCATTATTTATATTGTTGTAAAAGGGTACTGACCCCTTTTATGTCCGCTCCAGAATACGCCTGACCGGCGCGTATGATCGCCGGTGAATCGGTGTGATACCCAGCGTTTCCAGTGCTTCCATGTGCGCCTTGCTGGGATAGCCCTTGTGCTGCGCCAGCCCGTAACCCGGATACACACGGTCCATGGCGACCATCTCGCGATCGCGGGTTACTTTCGCCATGACAGATGCTGCGCTGATGGCCGCCACCTTGTCATCGCCCTTGACAATCGCCAGTGCCGGACACGCAAACACCGGGCAGCAATTGCCGTCGACCAGCACGTGCTCGGGCGCAGGCATGAGCGCCTGCACGGCCCGCTGCATCGCCAGCAGGCTTGCCTGCAGAATATTGATACGGTCGATCTCGTCGACCTCGGCACGCCCCACCGCCCAGGCCAGGGCGCACTCACTGATCTCTTCATACAAGTGCTCGCGTCGCCGGGCCGTGAGGCGCTTTGAATCGCGCAAACCGTCGATCGGGCGGGAC
>JAOULY010000459.1 GCA_029881775.1 Gammaproteobacteria bacterium | reverse complement strand
GACGACAAACTCGAACGATCCCAACCTGCTGGTTTTGTTTGGTACCGGCCAGTATATTGCTATCGGCGACAACGCCAGTACGGCCACCCAGTCGTTCTATGGCGTGTGGGATTCCGGCACTGATGATCTGACAGATTCCGACCTGGTTGACCAGACCATCGGCACGGGTCCAACGACCGGTGGCGTCACCGGGCGCACCGTGACCAACGAGGCGGTTGATTATGCCGGTGGCGATGATGGCTGGTACATGGACCTGCCGGTGTCCGGCGAGCGCGCGGTGACGGACGCAGTGGTACGCGGAGCTCATGTGTTCTTCAATACGGCCATACCGACAACGGATCCGTGCGGCAGTGGCGGTAGTGGCTTTCAGATGATTGTCAAGATCAACAATGGCGGTCGCCCGGACAGCGTGGTCTTCGACCTGAATGGCGATGGCCGGCTCGGTACGCTTGATGAGATCAGCGGGGAAGCAGCTGCCGGTGTCGGGGTGCAAGGTTTGCCATCCTCGCCGGTGATGCTGGGTACCAAACGCTACACGAGTACCACCGAGTCGATCGATGGCGCATCAATTACGGTCGACGATATCGAGAAAGTCGCCGGTATTGATACCGGGCGATTATCCTGGGAAGAACTCGCGCGATGAGCCGGCACCCTGCTATGACTGAACCGAGGATTACGACATGAAAAGTTTGCGACTGATTGTACTGTTGTTTATGGGGCTGGCAACGACGGCTTTACTGGCCGCGCAACTGCCGGCTAATTACCCGCAAGGTTTCACTGGTGCCGGAACGATTGACGCGATTAATCTGGACAGGCGCGTCCTTATCCTTGGTGATGTGATGTATAACCTCGGCGACGTCGTACGGGTGCATGAAACGAATGGCAAGTCCCGTGCACTGTCGTCACGGGATATCGGCAAAGAGGCCGGTATATACACGTCAGTTAACCGCCGCCGTGCCATCGTCAGGGAAATCTGGATACTGCCACGTGGTTACCTGTCTTCACATCGGCCAATCCGACGTTGAGGTATGATCATCCGATCATGTATCTGTCTGGACAAAACCTGGAGCGCCGAATGAATAAACAGCGTGGTGTCACCCTGATCGAGCTGCTGATCGTGATCGTCGTCCTCGGCATTCTGGTGGCGGTTGGCTACCCGTCGTATACCAAGCAGGTGCAGCGAACCAAGCGCGCCGAGTGTGCGGGTGGCCTGGTGCAACTGGCGCAGAGAATGGAGCGCGATTTCTCCGAGAACAATACCTATTCAGATCTGGGTGGAGGGGTTGTGGCCACATGCCCGAGCGATGGCGGGGGGGCGACCACCTACAATCTGACCGTGCGGGAAGTTACTGCCTCGACTTACATACTGCGGGCAGCGCCAGTGAATGCGCAGGCGAGTGATGCCTGTGGCTGGCTGGAGTTGGATAATCTTGGCCGGAAATTCGCGGAAAACGGTACTGTTGACAACTGCTGGCGATAGCTGCATGCGGGTGGTTTAAGCCCGGAACCGATTTCGCGCCCGTATTGGTAATTTCTATTTTTCTTTCCTGCGCCCGGGTTTAATAGCCGGGCCGTTTCCTGCTGCCTGCGCCCGATCGGGCGCCATGTGCGGGCGCTTTGCTGCCTCGCTGTCGCCGTTCCTGCGTGTCCGCACCAGCATGCCGGGTACCAGTCCTGGTTAAAGCATGAGTATTCCCGCATATTAGTATTAATTGATGCAGGTCAAACCAACCCAAACCGGCTTGCAGAATAATTGCGTGACAGAATTGTTACGAACCGGTGATTGTCATGAAAACCCGGCAGGTCTGACTGACACAAGCCGTCGTCCCTGGCGGACTGTCCCTGCTGGCAATGCCTGCATCTGCGTACCATGCAGATGCTGCCTGCTTTAGACAACATCAATAATGACTCGTGGGTTGTCATGTTCAGTGTTGGCAGGAAGTTCTGGCACGCGCGCCTTGAATAGGTCGATTAACTGGTCAATACTGCTGCGTAACGCCGGGTGGGATTCACGCTCATCCGGCCACTCATAAACACGGGGGAGCGTGATCAATGGTGCTACAACATGTCTGGGGTTTGTTCGTCAATCCGAAGCGTGAATGGGTGTCCATTCGCGATGATGAATGCACTATTGGCAAGTGTTATGCCTTCCACGTCCTGATACTGGCCGCGATTCCCGCAATTTCCGGTTTTATCGGCACCACGCAGTTTGGCTGGCAGATCGGCGTCGGTGATCCGGTCAAGCTCACCACGCAGAGCGCCGGGCTGATCG
>JAOULY010000458.1 GCA_029881775.1 Gammaproteobacteria bacterium | reverse complement strand
CAGTTGTGTTCCTTGAAGGCCTGCAGGATGCGTGTGCGCAGGAGATTGTAGGCATCGCTGAATGAACCCGGAGGCAGGCCGGTGATGATGCGATGCTTGCGCAGTACCGCCTCATCCAGGCTAACGGTTTGGGTGAGATCCGGGCCGGCGGGTCCCGCAGCGGGCAGGGGTGCCGCCTGCACGGGCGTGGCGTTACCCTGCCGGGTTTCGCGCTCCTGCCGTGCCTTTTCCAGTGCCTGTTTAATACGTTCCATGATGCTGTTTCCGTTGTCCTGAGCAGGGCGTGGTCAAGCCGCACAAGTTTAAGTATAAAGCCTTTATAATCCAGCAGATAGGGTCTTGGGAACTGTCCTTTGGTACAGCAGCGTGGCGGTGAGGACGGCCCGGACAGAATCTGCCTGGCGGACCAAAGTACCTATTTGGAACCGTATATTACTGTATTTGTTTTATTTATGTGGATTACCCGTTACTCGCCGATTACCTGGTCCACCTTGCGCATGCCCCTGAACCACATGACATCGAGTGGTGAGACAAACAAATGCACCAGCGTCAGGGCGAGCGCAATCACGGCAACAATGCTGACCAGGACCAGGTAGCGCCGGCGTTTACCCGACTTCTTCTCGGCATCGCTCGACAGGTAAGGGATCACGGCCAGCGGTGCCATCTGGATAATGCCTGCCAGCCCCTTGGCGCCGCGCACAGCCTGATCAAGGCTCTCCCGGACAGCGGCGGAACCGAGGCCCGCGCCCATGGCGAGGACCAGGCTCAGGAAGATAATCGCCGGGCGGTTGGGGCTGATTGGTTCTTCCGGCAGGATGGCCGGGTCGATCAGGGTGAACTTCTCGCCCTTGCGTTCCTTTTCCATCTCCTGGGCCACTTCAGCGGTCATCTGCTTGGCGCGGAGCTCCTGGTAGCGGCGCGAGGAGTTTTCCAGGTCACGCGCGATAGCGCGGTATTCCTGTTCGGACTTGGGTGTCTGTACCAGCCGCTGCTCGTACTGGGCGACCTTGTCCACCAGCTGGGCGCGTTTTGTGCGCAATGAACGAATTTCAGAGTCAGCCGCTGCCAGCTGCGTGTCCAGGTTGACATAGGCCGGGTTATCCGGCGTGGCAGTCGGTCGTCCTGCATCGGGGCTTGCGGACAGTTCGCGGATTTCTGTCTCGAGGTTGGCGACCTGGCGCTGCAGGGTTTTTACATCCGGGTGTTCCTGCGTGTAGGACTCCTGTGCCGAGGCCAGTTGTTCGCGTAGTTGTCTCAGTTGCGCGTGCAGGTCATCGACGGATGCACCCTGTCCGGTGTCTTTTTCCAGCGCCCTGATTTCCCGTTTAATGCGGGAAACATCCGGGTGGTCGGGCGAGTAGCGACTTGCCAGGCGAATATACTCGGTGCGCAGGGCCTCCAGCCGCGCCGAGGGGCTCATCACGTCACCGCTGCCATAGGGTTCGAGTAATGCGAGTTGCCCGCCCAGGTAGATCTTGCGCTCTTCCAGGTTCCTGATCTGGGTATCGAGGTCGACGATTTCCCGCTCCGTGCGCTCCAGGATCTGTGCATTCAGGTCTCTCAGTTCGGGGAGCGTGTTGATATTTCTATTCTTGAACTCGGCCAGCTCCTTCTCGAGCCTGACAATCTCATCGCTCAGTCGGTCAGATTCGATCGTCAGGAAGTCATAGGTCTCCGCCGCCTTTTCGGTGCGCGATTTCAGGTTCTCATCGAGATACAGCGTGGTCAGTTCGTTGGCGACCTGGAGTGCCTGCTGCGGACTCTCGCTTTTATAGCCAAGGGTAAAGGCGATGGTCGCGGCGGTCGGGCGGCCGGTGCGCGGGTCCATGACCTCGGCATTGATCATGTCGAGATTGATGTCCTCGCGCATATCAAGCAGGACCTCTTCGATGGTCTTCAGCCGCCGGTCACGCTCGTAGAGGTCGTATTTCTCGATGACCTCGAGCAGGTTGGTGCGCGACATGACGCGCTGGCTGATCACCTGGATGCGTTGTGCGGCATAACTGGTCACCGTCGACTGAATCAGTTCGGTCGGGATTTCCTGCTCTTCGATCAGGATGGTGGCGGAGGCCTGGTAGGTGGGCGGCCAGACAAAGGCGGTAATCAGCCCCAATAACAGGATGATGCCGGCCACCAGGGCAATCAGACCCCGCCGGCGCTTGAAGGCCGCCAGGTAGTCGCCAAAATCCAGTGTTTGTTCCAGTGCCAGCTCAGTCATGGTGAATCCCTGTTTTTCCAGCTCCCTGCGAAGAGCGGTATGTTAGCAAATGTATATG
>JAOULY010000457.1 GCA_029881775.1 Gammaproteobacteria bacterium | reverse complement strand
TGCGGTTGTCCATGTTGAAACTCAGGAACCGCAGGCCGCTGCCAGTAAAGGCAACCATCGCGATGGTAGCGGCAATAATCCACCAACGGTATTTAATTATCCAAAACCCGAGACTTTCCGCTGGGTGGTGCATGGCTGTTATGCGATTGGATGGGCCTGTCAGAGTGTGCAGCTTAGCTTGAGGTAATCGCCGCTTTTTTCTCCTCGTATTCCTGCCTGTCTATTTCACCGCTGGCGTAGCGCTTGTCCAGTATATTCAAGGCCGACTCGGACGCATCTCCTCCGGGCCATTTCATTGCATCACGGGCTTCCGGGCCATCCATCTTTCTGCCACGCCACATACAACCCATACAACCTCTTCTCATCATAAGCAGGCATATCACTATCATCATTACGAAAAAAAGCAGCGGGAAAATCCACCAGAAGCCGTGCCAATGCATTGTTTGCCATCCGGGCCATGGGGGCGGCTGGGGAACAGCCAGGTCTTCAGCGAACGAGGAAGTGGCGGTGACCAGGTCAAGCAGGACCAGGTAAAACCCGGCTACATATCGATTTACAGTAAGCATAGTCTATCCCCTTTTGTGACAGGGCTGATTGACTTCATCTTCAGCCTAATGGATCGACTTGGTTGGTACCTGACTCCTTCAACAGGTATACACACAGCATAAGACAATTTTAGTGCGTCTGCAGGGACAGCAAACTTCGAGTAAAAATTACTTGTCGATGAATGACTGGAAGTTGTGGTTCCGAGGCCATGAAACCCGACATCTCAGGCATTCAGTGCCGTAGCCCGGATGCAACGCAGTGGAATCCGGGGAGATATTCCCGGATTACGTTTCACTCCATCCGGGCTACGGTTATGTGATTAAAAGTGTCCGTTAAATCGGGGGAGGTTCACTCCGTCCCCTTTTACCTTTTATGTGTTTACTTCAGGCATTCAGGCACATGGAAGTCCTCGTCCAGGCTGTAGACCTCATCGAAGATCCCGTCACAATCGCTGTCACGGATTACATAGTTCTTCACCGCGGATTCGCTGTCGCGTGTATTCAGGCTCCAGGCCCACAGCCGGCCCGCTGTGGTCATGCTGAACAGGCTGTCACCATCATTATTCATGTACTGCCTGATGTGGGTCTCGTTGACCCCGTCGCCATCGCCGTCGCCTTCACGTTCGGAGTGAACTGCAAACCCATCGAGGGCCGGAGGATCGAACTGTTCAGCCCCCGCCGTACGTATAAAACAGATCATGGCAACAAGCAGTACCACCGGAACAAGTGCAGCCATGTAAATACACCTCCCCAACGGTAACGCCATGAGTTGCGGGCCAGCCGGAAGTCCCTGCCGGGCGTTGCCTGAATTTAAATATGTTAAATGATTTCGTATCATGATCCTGAACCACCGATTCTTTCGAAGACGCATCCTGAGATAAAGATTTTTATTATTTACAGGCATTGACCCCGACTATGCAAAGAGAAATACATGGAACAAGAGAGCCAAACCGCTTGTCTTATTGTTGGTCGATTGCCACAATTAACTGTAGCATTTCCATGCCTGTCGGGACAGCCGGGAAAGCATCAATAACATGAATATAAGCAACAAAAGACGTTTCCTCCTGATCACACCGCCGATCACCCGGGTTACCGGAATCCTTGTCGCAGCCGAAGGAATGACCGCATGATGCGCCAGCTGCTGAATCCGGCATCAGTGATCATACTGGGCTGCGTATTGTCCCTGGCTGCGCATGCGGCCGACCTCAGGGAATACACGGAAGACAAACCGACACCACCCCTGGTTCTCGAGGATATGCACGGGGAACCACACGCGCTGGCAGACTACCAGGGGAAAGTGGTACTGGTGAATTTCTGGGCCGGCTGGTGTCACCCCTGCATCCAGGAAATCCCGGAACTGATCCGGCTCGCAGAAATCCTGGCGGACCAGCCGTTTGCCATCCTTGCCGTCAATGTGGGTGAATCCAGACGGAAACTCCCCGGGTTTGTCAACAGGATGGACGAACACATGGCCATCCTGCTGGATACGGAGAGCGAAGCTTTCAGGGACTGGGAGGGCATCGGCCTGCCCAGCACCTTCGTGCTGGACGGTAGCGGCCGTATCCGGTACGAGGCCTATGGAGCGGTTAACTGGGACGCGGATTATATCGTGGACGCACTCAGGGAGCTCATGGACAAACCCGCCGAAGAAGCAGTCGCCCATAAATAATTGTGACGGTAACGCTTACAGCATCACGTACACCTCTACCGTGAATTGTCGACAACATACGTACCT
>JAOULY010000456.1 GCA_029881775.1 Gammaproteobacteria bacterium | reverse complement strand
ATCGTGATGTCGTGTATCGCCTGCTGTCCGCGCTGGGCGCCGGTGATGCCGCCACGCTTATGCAGGAGATCAGTGCCGCTGACCAGTTTGCACCCGATTACGCGGCACTGCTTGCCGATATCCTGTCGGTCCTGCAGCGCGTGGCCGTTGCACAGATGATTCCCGACGCGCTCGATGATACCGCCGGTGACCTTGACGCGGTGCAGGCGCTGGCTGAACAGGTGTCACGTGAAGACGTCCAGTTGTTTTACCAGATTGGCCTGGTCGGCCGTCGCGACCTGTCGCTGGCGCCGGAGCCGCGCGGCGGATTCGAGATGGTCATGCTGCGCATGCTGGCCTTCCGCCCGGATGCGGCCGGCAGTAGCAAAAGCCGGCCGGCCAGCCGGCCCGTGCAGGCGCCGGCCCCGGCTGCGCGTAGTGCCGGCAACAAGCAGGCTGCTGCGAAACCGGTCGCAAACATGCGTGTCGACAGTGTGCCGCCGGCGTCAGCCAGTGAATGGTCGGTGATTATCGATGGCCTGTCATTGAAAGGGATGTTGCGCGAGATGGCGCTGAATTGTGCCCTGCAGGAAATCAAGGGTGACAGGATTTCGCTGACGATCGATTCGGCCCATGTTCATTTGCTCAACAAGACCCGGCAGGCGCAGCTGGAAACCGCGCTGAGTGAACATTTCCGTCGTGCCATGAAAGTGATGATCGCCGACGAGGGCAAGGCCGGAGTTGAATCGCCGGCCAGGCAACAGTCGCGCGAGGCCGAGCAGCGCCAGCAACGCGCGGTGCAGTCGATTGAGGATGATGAAAATATCAAGGCAATACAGGATGCCTTCGGTGGTACGGTGTTTGAGGAGTCAATCCGGCCGAACGACTGATGATGGCCGGTGTTACATGCAAGCAGAACGAGTTAAATCCGAGGTGAGATTATGAAAGGTGGATTGGGTAACCTGATGAAGCAGGCCCAGGAAATGCAGGCCAACATGCAAAAGGCGCAGGAAAAACTGGCCGACATGGAAGTGACCGGCGAGTCCGGTGGCGGACTGGTCAAGGTGACCATGACGGGGCGCCATGAAGTGCGCCGCGTGGTCATTGATGACAGCCTGATGTCGGATGACAAGGATATGCTGGAAGACCTGGTTGCCGCGGCCATCAACGATGCCACGCACAAGGTGGAATCGACCACCCAGGAACAGATGTCCTCGTTGACCGCCGGTATGAACCTGCCGCCGGGTATGAAGCTGCCGTTCTGACGGGGGCTGCGTGTCGGGATCACGCCTGATCGGGCGTCTTATTGAAAGCCTGCGTTGCCTGCCGGGTGTCGGCCCGCGCTCCGCGCAACGCATGGCCTATCACTTGCTGGAACATAATCGCGACGGCGGACGCCAGCTTGCGGAAATCCTCACGCTGGCCATGGACCAGGTGGGCAACTGTGATGCCTGCCGGACGCTCAGCGAAACGCAGACCTGCGCCATCTGTGCCAACCCGCGGCGCGACCGCTCGAAACTGTGCGTGGTCGAAACGCCGGCCGATGTGCAGGCGCTCGAGCAATCAACCGGTTTCCAGGGCCTGTATTTTGTCCTGCTCGGCCACCTGTCGCCACTGGATGGCGTCGGCCCCGAGCAACTGGGTCTCGAACTGCTGGAGGCGCGGCTGGCGTCAGGGGAGGTCGCTGAGTTGATTATTGCGACCAACCCGACCGTGGAGGGCGAGGCAACTGCGCATTTTGTCAGCGAACTCGCGCGCGTACATGGCGTGGCTGCCACGCGTATTGCGCACGGTGTGCCGATGGGCGGCGAGCTTGAATATATCGACAGCGGTACGCTGTCGCATGCCTTTGCCAGCCGGCGGGAAGTGTAGGACCAGACCGGTTTTGCTAACTCATTCGGGAGTGTTGATATGACGGATTGCCTGTTTTGCAAAATGGTGGCCGGCGAGATCCAGCCGGATGTGGTTTATGAAGACAGCGAGGTGCTGGCCTTTCGCGATGTTAACCCGCAGGCGCCGACGCATGTGCTGGTGATTCCCAAGGCACATATATCCACGACCAACGATCTCGATGCAGACAATGCGCATATTGTCGGCAAGCTGTACCTGGCGGCCAAGCAGGTCGCCATGGATGCGGGAATTGCCGAGCCGGGTTACCGCATGGTGATGAATTGCAATCCCGGCGCCGGGCAGTCGGTCTATCACATCCACCTGCACGTGCTGGGTGGTCGCCCGATGACCTGGCCGCCGGGGTGAAGCTTGAAATATGGGTGTATTAAGATGCTTATTCCACCCATCCAAGT
>JAOULY010000052.1 GCA_029881775.1 Gammaproteobacteria bacterium | reverse complement strand
ATCGGCCGGCCCGCTGAGGGTCTGTTGCAGCTGCATGTGCAGTCCGTTGCCCTGTACCGTACCGGTGCCGGCAAGCCTGGGCATGTCCGGCAACTGCACCCACCACTCGGTGGCAAGCTCACCGTCTTGCTGCGTATCCAGCGACAGCAGCCCGTGCAGCCTGGCGGCAAACAGCGGGGATTCAGCCACGACTTCATGCAGGCGCAATTCACTGTCGCGCCCCTCGCCGGCCAGGTGTATGCGGTCTATCCGTACCGGTTCGGCGGCACCATAATCAAGCACACTGATGTTCGTCACGGTGAAGTCGCCGATCTCAAACGCGATCGGCAACGAATCGAATGTCACCGGCTGTTGCGGCTCCGGCGCCTGTTTTGCCAGCACCTTCACATCGACGCCCCCGGCGCGCGCATGAATTACATGCACGTTGCCACGCAACAGTGCAAGAGGCTGCCAGTCGAGTGACACGGACGCGATATCCAGTTGCAGTGCTTCGTCCCGGTAATGCACGTCGGCGAGATCCAGCGCGCCCAGCAACGACCCGCTTGCCGTGCCGACAGACAACTCACCCGGCGCCATGCGGTCAGCGACGGCAAGCAGCCAATTCAGGCCAATAGAGGTACCGGCCGTCACCCCGATCAGCAACAGCAACCCTGCCAGTAATGCAACGGCCGCTTTCTTCACAGGTCCGGTCCGATCACGAGGTGCAGGCGCAGGGGATGGCCGTCCTTGCTCAAGGCCGAGGCCACGTCGATCCGGATCAGCCCGATCGGCGAACGCCAGCGCAAACCGATGCCGGCGCCGGTGCTGAGCCGGTCGGTCAGGCTGTCGATGGCGGCACCCGTGTCGACGAATACCGCGGCACTCCATTTACCCTTGATGGGATGTTCATACTCGGCGCTGCCGACCAGCAAATTCCGGCCACCGAGAATGACACCGTTGGCGTCGGCCGGCGCCAGGCTCTCGTAATCATATCCGCGCACGCTTTGATCGCCACCGGCAAAAAACCGCTGTGATGACGGCAGTTCACGGAAGTCAGGTACATAACTGATACCGGCTTCACCGCGCAAAATTATGCGGCTGGCCGAAAACACCTTCTGTATGAACTTGGCCTGGAGCTGTGTTTGTACAAATGTTGTACTGGATAGCAGCGCTTCTGATGCCCCGCGCACCGACAGTTGCAGTCGCATGCCGCGGCTGCTGTAAATACGGTCATCGGCACGTACCCACAACCAGCTGGCCTCCGGCATCAGCAGTAACGCCGTGTCATCGACACCACCGACGGTAAAATCCTCGCGCTGGAACGACAGGCCGAGGGTCTCGCTCGAACCCCAGCGGGAATCTGTTCGACTGGCACCCAGCAAGATCGTCTGGCTGCGATTAGTCTCGGTATCGGAATCGAAATAACCGGCGCTGTAGGTCAGCTTCTCGGTCCGCGGATTTCGAAGCGGCACGGAATAGCTGGCGCTCAGGTTGTTCTTGACCTCGGACAGGCGCAGGTCGGTGGCAAAACGGTGCCCGCGCTTGTTGATAAGGCGCCGCTCCCAGCCGGCACTCGCGCGTGCACCGGTATCGGTACCGTAGCCGAGGCCGAAGGTATATTTATTGCGCTTGTGCGGCACTACGGTGACATTCACCGGCACCTGCAAGTCCTCGGCTCGTTCACGCTGCGCGACCACATCCACGCTGCTGAAGTAGTCGCTATCGGTCAGTGCCTCCTGCAAGCCCAGCACGGCCTTTGTTGAATAATTGTCACCCGGTTTAAAGGTTACATAACGCGCGAGGAAATCGTCGGAGAGGGAACTGGGTTCGAACGTAACCTCGCCTAACCGGTAGCGTGCACCGGTGTCGTAATGCATCACGATGTCAGCGTGATAAGCGTCGAGGTCGAGGCGAATCTCGTGGAGCAGAAACCTTGCATCAAAATAGCCCTGCTCAAGGGCGCGCTTTTGCAGGCTTGATTTCAGGTTGTCATAGCGCGGCTGATTCAACGGTGCCCCCGCTGACAACGGCTGCGCCTTAACCAGCTTCTGGAAATCCGCTTCACCCGCACCTGCGCCGAACAACTGCACATCGGCTGACCGGATCGGCACGGGCACGCCCGGATCGATGCGGTAGCTTGCCGTCCAGCCATCATCACGCCGCGACAGCGCCTTTTCCACTGTCGGCCGGTAATAGCCATAGGGCTTCAGTGCGGCACGAATCTCACTCTCGGCCTTGCCATGCAGTCGCTGCACCCACGGCCTGCTGAGATTGGCATCGTCCTTGTACTGGACGATACTGAGAGTGTTGCGCACATTTTCCAGCAACGCGTCCGTCACCCCCTCTATCTCGACCACGACCGATGCCGCCCGGGCAACAGGCGCCGTAAATATGGCGAGAGTGATTAAAAATGTGAACAGCCGCAACATGGAAATAATCAATTCGATGAACCAGCTTCATATGATAGCGGGGTATGGCAACGGACGGATAATTATTCACATCCCTGGGCAGCCGGATCCTGGCGGGTATAGCGCACACCCCGCACCCGGGGCATGGTCGGGCCACCAGCGCCGACTACGGAATAACCCGTGCTACCTGGGCAGTAGCACTGGATAAAACTCAGTAACATCAACTTACAGGCGGGATCAATCTGTCTCCATGGCAGCACCCGCCTCATCGTCCACGACAAGGCGTTCGATCAGTATCTGGCCGACACGATTATCGGCAACTGACTCGACTGTCAGGCGGAAGCCGCCTTCTGCCACCGCATCGCCGGCCTCCGGCATGCGCAGTAAATGGTGCATAAACAGGCCCGACAGGGTGTTGGCATCCAGGTCGTCCGACACCTCCAGCCCAATGGCACGCTCAACGTCGGTCAGCGACAACAGGCCATCGGCGCGCCAGCGGCCGTCACCCAGTTCCTCGAGTACGAAAGCTTCAACTTCCTGATCGGTCTCGTCATGAATCTCCCCGACGATTTCTTCCAGCAGGTCTTCCAGGGTGACGATGCCGGCAAGTCCACCGTATTCATCCATAACCAGCGCCATGTGCGCACGATGGGTACGCATGCTGTCAAACAACTGGGCGATCTTCTGGCTTTCCGGCACCATCAGCGGCTCGCGGCAGAACCCCTCGAGACGGGTCCAGGGCGACTGGTCACCGTTGAGCATGGCGGTATACAAATCCTTTGCCAGCACGATGCCCAGCACCCGTCCTTCATTCGCGCTGTCGATAACCGGAAAGCGTGAATGCCCGCTGTCACGGATCATTGCCAGGTTCTCATCAGGCCCGGCACTGATATCGAGTATTTTCATGCTGCTGCTCGGGATCATGACGCGACCTACATGCCGCTGATCGAATACAAACAGGTTATTCAGCATGTCGGCCTTGCCCTGCTCAAGCTCGCCGTGATGACGGGAGGTCTCGACCATCCCCTGTATCTCCTCGCCGCTGAAAACATCCCCATGCGTGGCCTCTTCAACACCGAACATCGACAGGATCGACCGTGACGACGCATTCAGCAGCCAGTTAAGCGGGTAGACCATCAGATAGGTGGCATGCAGCGGATACGCACACCAGGTGGCAACCGGCTCGGCCTTGCGAATGGCGAAGGTTTTCGGCACCTGCTCACCGACGACGATGTGCAGGGAAGAAAATATCAGGAAGCCCACCAGGAAGGCGGCCGTATGCAGGATGTGATCCGGCATGCCCAGCCAGCTGAACAGCGGTTCCAGCAATGCGGCGACCGCCGGCTCACCGACCCAGCCCAGGCCCAGCGAGGCCATGGTAATTCCCAGCTGGCAGGCTGCCAGGTAGCTTTCCAGGTTTGCCTGGATGCGCAATGTCAATTTTGCGCTGGCACTGCCCTGCTTCGCCAGCGTGTCCAGCCTGAAGTTCCTGGCCTTGACGAGCGAAAACTCTGCGGCCACAAAGAAGCCGTTCGCTATCAATAACAGGACGACCGCAACCAGGTTAATACCAATTCCTTCCATAATCGTGTCCATTAATCCACAGGGGTGATGTGTTTGACTGGCAGACTGTATAAAGTCACACCGCGATTAATCGCAGCTAAACACCCGTAAATCTTAAAGTGACTTTGTTGGCCCGCACCCACGGCTCAATGATAGTTCAAACAACACGATAAGGCGCACACAAATTGTCTATGTACCAAAGCATCCAGCAGGCAACCCCGGCTTGCCATGGGGGGTATCGGCCACACACTGCCCCCCTGCCAGATCGACGTTCTTTAGTTGACCGGCTACCCCCCCTATACTGTATACATGCACTCTCATACCCGGGACATCCGTCAGCCATGGAGGAAGCTACCTTGATACGTGCGCAACTCTGCAGTCCGGACACTGGCATCGTTACCGGTGGCAAGGAATTAAAAACCACCTGGCAGGATAATCCAGGCAGCATCCTCTGGCTGGATATTGCCGGCGAACCGGAATCGGGCGAATCCGGCTTTATGCGCGACTCGTTCGGGCTGGACACACTGGCCATCCAGGATGCCCAACGCAAGCGCCACCCGCCCAAGCTGGAGGCTTTTGACGCAACGACCTTTATCATCCTGAAAGTTCCGGATACTGACTCGACCGAGCTGCATTTATCCACTTCCCAGCTTGCCATATTTGTCGGTGACGGATTCATGATCACGCGCCGGTCCGGCAATTCGCCTGATACTGACACCCTGTTTCAGCAGGCAGCCGGTGACGCCCGGATGTTCCAGCAAGGCGCAGCCGGCATTGCCTTGCGCCTGTGCAGGCGCGTGAGTGACCGCTATATCAAATTGTTGCTGACACTGGAGCCACGTCTCGACGAGATCGAAGACATAATTATGCAGCACCCGGACGACAAATTACTTGCCGAGTTGCTGAGTTACAAAACCGAACTCAAGAAATTCAGGCGCCTGTTTCTCTATCATCAGCAAATATTCCATGAACTCAAATCAGGTTCATTTCCGGCATTCAGCGATACCAACCTGCACGTCATTATCGACGTATTTGAACAACTGGAACGCGCGAGCAGCCTGGCGGGGCTCTATCATGAACTGACGACAGATCTTATCGACGGGTATATATCGGTTGCCTCACACAACCTCAATCAGATCATGAAAGTTCTCACCGTCGTTATGTCGATATTCATTCCGTTAAGTTTCCTGGCAGGCATTTACGGCATGAACTTCGAGAACATGCCGGAGCTGCAGTCTAAATCCGGTTATTTCATACTGCTCGGCGTGATGTTTTCCATCGTCGTCATACTGATAACCCTGTTCCGCCGGATGCGCTGGCTATGAGACTGACCGGCCCGCGACCATTGGTAATCAGTCACGCCGATTAGGAAAATGATACAATCCGGTTTGCGCGATGCGTATACACACATCGCCACCTACAAGGAATACCCGGTGAAGAAGCAATTATCTATCGACGACAAACTGGTCGTTGGCTGGCGTGAATGGGTCACGCTACCCGCGCTCGGCATCGAACACATCAAGGCAAAAGTGGACACCGGCGCGCGCACATCGGCCTTGCATGCATGGTTCATCGAGCCCTACCTGGACAGTGGCAATCAGTGGGTTAAATTCGGCATACATCCCTACCAGCGCGACACGCAGACCGAGATAATCTGCCATGCCCCTGTTCTGGATGAACGCCAGGTCACTGATTCGGGTGGTCATCGTGAAATGCGCTACGTCATCAGCACGGACGTACACATTGGCACCAGCCAGCTCACGGTCGAAATGACACTCACTAATCGTGATTCCATGCTGTTCAGAATGCTGCTTGGCAGAACCGCCCTGCAACAGGTTTGCATAGTAGACCCTGCACGCTCATATGTTCAGGGACGCTACAAACGAATTGGAGATTCAAAATGAAGATTGCAATACTATCGCGCAACAAGAAGCTTTACTCGACTCGCCGCCTGATTGAAGCAGCCACTGAACGTGGTCACGATGTGGCGGTGATGGATGTATTGCGCTGCTACATGAACATTACTTCCATGCGCCCATCCATTCACTATGGCAGCAAGGACCAGACCGGTTTCAATGCGGTCATTCCGCGCATCGGCGCATCGGTTACATTCTATGGTACTGCCGTACTCAGGCAGTTCGAGATGATGGGGGTTTATCCGCTGAACGAGTCAGTTGCCATCAGCCGTTCGCGTGACAAACTGCGCTCGGTGCAATTACTGGCACGCAAGGGAATTGGCCTGCCGATAACCGGGTTTGCGAATTCGCCGGACGATGTTGAAGACCTGATAAAAATGGTAGGCGGTGCGCCACTGGTTATCAAGCTGCTCGAAGGCACACAGGGCATCGGCGTGGTCCTCGCCGAAACCCAGAAGGCGGCAGAAAGTGTTATCGAGGCATTCATGGGACTCAATGCCGATATCCTTGTCCAGGAGTTCATCCAGGAGGCAGGCGGTGCGGATATTCGCTGCTTCATCATAGGGGACAAGGTTGTTGCAGCCATGAAGCGCCAGGCGCAGGACGGTGAATTCCGCTCCAACCTGCACCGCGGCGGCAGCGCCTCCCTGATCAAGATCACACCCGAGGAGCGCTCAACCGCGGTCCGTGCCGCCAAGGTCATGGGCCTGAATGTCGCCGGCGTGGACCTGCTGCGGTCCAATCATGGTCCAGTGGTCATGGAAGTTAATTCTTCACCCGGCCTTGAGGGTATCGAAAATGCAAGTGGCAAGGATGTGGCTGGCATGATCATCGAATTTATCGAGCGGAATGCGCGCCCTAACCGGACCGCCACGCGAGGGAAAGGCTGAACAATGTCTAACACGGGAATAACCGTCGGCGGTATTGAGATCAAACCGGGTTCTTCCGCCACCATCGATGTCCCCATGGCCAGCCTGTACTCACACGCCCCGATGTCCTTGCCGGTACAGGTCATTTGCGGCAAACGCCATGGGCCGACCCTGTTCGTCAGTGCGGCTCTGCATGGCGATGAAATAAACGGTGTTGAAATTATTCGCCGCCTGTTGCGGTTACCGCAGCTGGGCAAACTGCGTGGCACATTGCTCGCCATACCCATCGTTAACGTTTACGGCTTTGTCAGTCGCTCGCGCTACCTGCCGGATCGCCGCGACCTGAATCGCTCGTTCCCCGGCTCCGACCATGGGTCGATGGCGGCACGCCTGGCGGAACTGTTCATGAAGGAGATCGTCATCAAGTGTAATTACGGTATTGATTTGCATACCGCCGCAGTACACCGTGACAACCTGCCGCAGATACGCGCCAACCTCGACGACCCGGAGACCTCGCGACTTGCACATGCCTTTCACGTGCCGGTTCTGCTCAACGCCAACATACGCGACGGCTCGCTGCGACAGGTTGCGGCAGAAGAGGGAATCCCGGTCCTGCTGTACGAGGCCGGCGAAGCATTGCGATTTGACGAGCACTCCATTCGCGCCGGTGTAAAAGGCATCGTTGCCGTCATGCGGGAACTGAACATGCTGCCGGCCAGCCGCTTACCCAAACGCAATGAACCCACCGTGGCACGCGCCAGCACCTGGGTACGCGCCGGCCGCAGCGGCATCCTGCGGGCGGCCGTGTCACTGGGCGCGCGGGTGCGCAAGAACGACGTCATCGGTGTAATTGCAGATCCATTCGGACAACAGGAGCTGGAAGTACTCGCAAGTGCTGCAGGTATCATTATCGGCCGCACCAACCTGCCGCTGGTCAATGAAGGCGAAGGCCTGTTCCATATTGCACGCTTCGAGTCAACCAAACTGGCAGAAGACAGTGTCGAGGCATTCCAGGCTGATGACCTGCCTATTCATCCTGACCTTGATATTGAGCCACCTATCGTATAGACGTGCAGGTTTCACTTCACTGCGAGAGATCCGGCGAGCAGTCACGCCCTGACTCCGGGGATACTTTCAGTTTCTTCACATCCCCCTCACCCGCCTCCCATTCCCATAGCGCTGCACGCGCCCTGGGAAGGTACGGGTCTTCCCTGTCTGCCAGGTGCACGTAAGTTCGCATGGCACCGATAGCACCGGGGTAATCACACAACGCCTCGAGACTCTCGGCCAGGCCCCAGTAAGCATTGATTTGCTGCGGCCGCAACTCGATCGCGGTCAGAAAGAAATCCCTCGCCGTGACTGGATGACCGAGCCCGATCAACGCAAAGCCCATATTCACATGCGCCTCCGGCATGCGCGGCGCAAGCTCCAGCACACGACGCAACGCGGTGACCGCATAGCCATACTCCTTTGCATGCAACATAATGACTGCATGCTGAAAGCGTGCGGAGACTTCCTCTGCTTCCCCGTTATTTGCAGCCGGTATTTCATCGCCTGCACTGACCCCGGCAGTTGGCCGACCGGCATCCGCAGCCTCTGCGCTCGCCCGGGCAAAACCGTTTACCAGCAACCCGCAGGCCGCAACGACCGCCAGTAACAGCGCAAGTCCTGCATGGCGAAACTTGTTCGTACAGTTCATAAAATTCCCTTATGCGGGCCGATACTGCCGAACGGCAGGCCAAAGAACGTCAGGAAGGCGAGCACAAATATCAGTAATACCAGTGTCCAGCCACCCCACGGGGGCATCCGCCAGGTAATCCGGGCATGCAACGTCATGGCCAGCACCAGCCAGGTAACGAACGCCCATGTCTCCAACGGGTCCCATGTCCAGAAGTGGCCCCAGGCGTCGCGCGCCCATACCGCACCGGCGATCAACATCAGGCTGTGAAAAACAAATGCAATCGACATCATTCGCCAGACCAGGGTATCCAGTGCCCGGTCTTCCGGTAACGCGTGCAGGAATTGCATTGCGCCTGCACGGCGCACCA
>JAOULY010000454.1 GCA_029881775.1 Gammaproteobacteria bacterium | reverse complement strand
TACCTGGTGAACCTGGTGTACTTTCAGCAGGGCGACCGGCTTGATGGCAGGGCCGGACAGTCCGCCCTGGTTGTTGCCGATGACCGGTGTGCGGCTTTCGATGTCGACAGCCATACCCATCAGGGTATTGATGACGGCGAACGCGTCAGTACCGGCGGAAATACACCGGCGGGCATTTTCCGCGATATCGGTCTGGTTGGGTGACAGCTTGGTGATTAACGGCTTGCCGGTGGCGGCGCGACAGGCTTCCACCACCCGGGCAGACATGTCCGGGTCATTACCAAAGGCGACGCCGCCTTCTTTCACATTTGGACAGGAGATATTGATCTCAATTGCGTCGATGGGTGAATCATCGAAGCGCCGCGTGACCTCCGCGTATTCTTCCACGGTGGAGCCGGATACGTTGGCGATAAAGCGCGTCTCGCCGAAATCCAGTGACGGCAGGATTGAATTGACGACATGATCCGTACCCGGGTTCTGCAGGCCGATGGCATTCAGCATGCCTGCCGGTGTTTCGGCCACGCGGTGAGGCCGGTTACCGAGCCGCGCTGCAAGCGTTGTTCCCTTCAGGCAGACCGCGCCGACATCACGATTGGAAAAGCCGTCCACGCGCGTATACTCTTCGCCAAATCCGACACAGCCGGATAGCAGTACCAGCGGCGTGGCAAATGCCAGCCCGCAGAAGTCGACCGCGAGCCGCTGATCAATAGTGTTATCTGTTACGTCAGTCATTCACAAGGGCCAGTCATTGTTCCACATCGTCTTGTATCAGCCGGAAATACCGCCCAACACCGGCAACATCATACGCCTTTGCGCGAATACAGGCAGTACCCTGCACCTGGTACACCCGTTAGGGTTCGACCTGGACGATCGCAAGCTACGACGCGCCGGCCTCGACTACCGCGAATTTGCCAGTGTGCACGAGCATGAGTCATTGCCGTCGTTTATAAATGATGTGCAGCCGGATCGTCTGTGGGGATTCTCGACAAAAGGCACAGGTCTCTATTCAGATACCGTTTACGCGGACGGGGACGCATTGCTGTTTGGACCCGAGACGCGCGGGCTGCCACAGGCGGTACTTGCTGAGCTTGGCAGCGAACGCGTGTTGCGCGTGCCGATGCTGGCAAACAGCCGCAGCCTGAACCTGTCAAACGCAGTCGCCGCAGTGGTCTATGAAGCCTGGCGTCAGGCGGGGTTCAGGGGTTCAGCCGGCTGATTCCGGGCGGATATCGCGTGACAGCAGGTTATGCACCGCATCCCGCGGTGACAGCCCTTCATGCAAAACGTGGTAAACCTGCTCCGAAATCGGCATGTCGACATGATATTCCCGCGCCAGCTGTACCACCTCGCGTGCGGTGTTGATGCCCTCGACAACCTGTCCGATTTCCTCGACCGCGACTTTGAGTGCGGTACCCCGGCCCAGCGCAAGTCCCAGTCGCCGGTTACGCGACAGGTCGTCGGTGCAGGTCAGGATGAGATCGCCGACACCGGCCAGTCCCATCAGGGTTTCACGCCGTGCCCCCATGGCATCACCGAGACGAATGATTTCCGCAAGCCCGCGCGTAATGAGCGCGGCACGGCTGTTGGCGCCAAGTTGCAGCCCATCGGTAATACCGGATGCGATAGCCAGTACGTTCTTGACGGTACCGCCGAGTTGAACGCCGGTCATGTCGTCGCTGGTGTAGACGCGCATTACGTCGCCGTGCAGGCGCGCGGCCATGTCGTTTGCAAAGTCCGGATTGGTCGATGCAACGGTAAGCGCGGTCGGCAGTCCGCGCGCAACCTCCAGTGCAAAGGTCGGCCCGCTGACCACGGCGGCTGGATATTTTGTGCCGAGCTCCTCGTCCAGCACATCACTCATGAATTTTCCGCTGCCGTATTCGAGGCCCTTGGTTGCCCAGGCAATGCGTGAATCGTCCCTGAGATGGCCGGCAATATTTTTTATGACTTCGCGGAACGCATGGCTCGGTACAACAATCAGCAGGTCGCGACTGGCATGGACGGCGGCGGCAAGGTCCGCTTCGATCTGCAGGCGGTCCGGAAATTTAATAGCGGGCAGGAATTTGCTGTTTTCACGCTCGGCGGCGAGACGGGACATGACGTCCGGTTCGTGACCCCACAGCAGGGTGTCCTGCCGGGTGGCAAGTCGAATGGCAAGGGCGGTACCCCAGGAGCCGGCACCCAGAACCGAAATTGTGTCAGATGCCATGCGGGTTACCCGGGTCAGTCGTCTGGGTGAAAGGTTGCAAGATCAGGGCGTTTGATTTTCCTGCTGACCTGCATTTCCCTG
>JAOULY010000455.1 GCA_029881775.1 Gammaproteobacteria bacterium | reverse complement strand
ACCTTGTGGCCACGTTCGGTGACCTGCTTCACCGCTTACTGCCTGAACTCGTCCCTATATCGCTTGCTGCTCATAAACATCCCTCCAGATGCCATTTTCTATGGCTTCGAGGTGTCTGGCAAACTGGTGGCGATTCAAATCGCGTTTCCTTAAATGCAGTATTTTTAGCACGAAGAGTAGCCTTTAAGGCAAAATTATAGCAGAAATTAAGGGTCTCTTTGAGCTGATTCAAGTTGTTGGCGAGGTCCGACCCTGTGGATTCCTGGCGCGCTTACACCAGCCTTTCCGTTGCATGCACCAGTCGCGTGGCGAGTATTTCATTCAGGTTCTGGAAGACTTTTGCGGCAATCCTCGGGTAGCGCCTGCGCAGGATTTGCAGGTCTTTCTGGTTGATGCACAAGAGGCGTGAGTCCTCCACGGTATCGACATTTGCCGTGCGCTGCTGATAGAACAGGCCGGCTTCACCAACGATATCACCGCGCGTATGGCTATCCAGATCAATACGGCCGCGCTTGCCATCGATCGAGGCCTGTAATTTTCCGTCTATGACCGCGTACATCTCGCTGCCGGGTTGACCGATTTCTATGATGCGTTCGCCGGCCTTGTATTCACGAATACTTGCCATGCGGGCAACGATGCGCGCCTGGAAATTAGACAGGCCCTTGAACAGCGGTATGGTTTCCTGCGGGCGTTGGCCGAGGTCGAAGGTGAGGACATCCCAGATGGTGGCAATCCTGAGGTTGCTGCACAGCGCCGGTGTCAGGGTGAAGTCGGACAGCCATGCAAAGGCGAGCGCGAAGCAGGCCAGCAGGCCGACCTGTTCCTGCATCTTCAGTTCACTGCCGGTCAGGACCAGGAAGCCCAGGCACAGGGCGATCGAGGTGTAGGTCACGGGACGCCCGACGATCCGCAGTGATTCGATAGCCGCGTGTCGCGAGTCGTTCTGTTGTTTCATGCATTCGTTGAAGCGTGCGAAGTAGTGCACGGTGTCATCGATAGCAATACCCAGCACCATCGGTGCAATCAGGCTGTTACTCGGATTGAGGCTGATACCCAGGTAGCCCAGCACCCCAAAATAGGTCACGATCGGAAAGATGTTCGGAATAAGTGCTATCAGTCCGACCCTGAATGACAGGAACATGCCGACCAGAACACAGTAAACAACGAACAGTGCAGCGAACATGCTCTGTACCTGCCCGCGAATAATCCGGTCGAGTACATTGTCGAACAGCACCGGCGTGCCCGTGACAGTCGCCTGCAGGTGCCCGGGGAGCTGTGACAGTCGCGCTTCTATCTTTCCGACCAGTGCGGACAGATCATCCGAATTGACGGAGCGTGTGGTGATGACGACATTGGCCATTTGATAGCGGGAATCGACCAGTGTATCCAGGTCGTCATTGGCACCGAAAAACAGCAACTGGCCGATTTCCTTTTTCGTGCCGGGTATCAGTCGCTTGGCGGGATCATTATCATTGAAGGCGCTGTTCAGCAGTTCGAGATAGTTGACAATGGAAACTGTACCGCCAATATCTTCCTGCTCATCAAGCCATGTCTGCAGTGCCTTGATGGCCTCCAGGTTGACCGGCTCCTTGATGGCATCCCGGTTGCCGCTGTCTACGACCACATTGAAGAGGGTGGCACCTCCCAGCAGTGTATTGGCCTTTTCATAGGCCTGACGTACCGGCGAGTCCGGCGAGAAGTTGGTGATATATTCGTTACCGACACGGATATTGCTCATACCCGCGAGGACAATGACGAACAGGATGCCGGCGATCGAAAATATAGGCACCCGGTAGCGGGCATCAAACTGCCCGATTTTTACTGCGAGTTCCTCAAACCGGCTGTGATGTGGTGTCCGGCCGGGCATTACTTTCTGTTTCCCTGAGCTCCACAGAATGGTGAGAATGGCTGGTGTGTAAGTCAGCGTCACCAGCATTGCCATGAGGATGCCTATGACCGCAAGTACGCCGAATTCCCTGATCGCCGCGAGCGGACTGAGTGTCAGTGACAGAAAGCCGATTGCAGTTGTCAGGCCGGTAAATACGACCGGCAGGAAAACCCTGCGCAGTGCCGCGGCGGCTGATTCGCGGTTGATTGCTTCCCGCTTCGAGATTTCGAGAAATTCTGCAACAACATGGACCGAGTAGGTCAGGCAGATAATCGTCAACAGGGTAGGAACCAGTACCGTGATAATGTTCAGTGTATAGCCCAGCTTCAGAATAATAACGAGTGCCAGGGCGACGGCGATGCTGACCGTCGTCAACGGGACAAGAACGCCGGCCAGGCGCCG
>JAOULY010000453.1 GCA_029881775.1 Gammaproteobacteria bacterium | reverse complement strand
AGCAGGCGCAGTTTGCACTGGCGCACGAGGCCCTGCATTGCGCGCTGTCACATTTTTCCCGTCGTGAGCACCGCAACGCGTCGCGCTGGGACGTGGCGTGCGATTTGGCCATCAACCCGATCCTGGTGCGCGAAGGGATGACGCCGGTGCCCGGCGCGCTGTTCAATATCGGCTATGAAGGCATGATGGCCGAGGAAATCTACCCGCTGGTCAAGGAGAACGACGAACAACAGCCGCACGACCAGCATCTCTACGGCAAGCAATCAAAGTCCACGCAACAACCGGCTGAGGGTAACAGTCCATCACCGGACCAGCCGGATAATGACGGCGAGGCCGGTGGTGGCGGCAGTAGCGGCGGGGAACAGCAACAGGACGGCAGGGAGCCGGAGCCGCTCAGTGAAGCCGAAAAGGAAAAACTGTCGGTGCAGTGGCGACAGCGCCTGGCCGGTGCGGCGCAGCAGGCCATGCAGGCCGGCAAGCTGGGTGGGTCATTGCGGCGGCTGGTTGATCACCTGCTGCAACCGCAACTGCCCTGGCGCATGTTGCTGGCGCGTTACATGAGTGCTTCCAGTCGCGATGATTACAGTTACATGCGACCCTCGCGCCGCGAGGGTGAGGCGATTTTTCCGAGCCTGCGCAGCGCACAGACCGATATTGTCGTGGTGCTGGATACCAGCGGATCGATTCGCGGTGAAGAGATGCGCGAGTTCGTCAGCGAGATTGACGCCATCAAGGGACAGGTGCGGGCGCGCATTACCCTGCTGGCCTGCGATGCCGTGTTATCACCCGGCGCGCCCTGGGTGTTCGAGCCATGGGAAGAATTTACCTTGCCGGATGATATTCGCGGTGGCGGCGGTACCAGTTTTATCCCGCCGTTTGACTGGCTCGAGCAGGCCAATGCCGTCCCGGACCTGTTGGTGTATTTCACCGATGCCGAGGGCCGGTTCCCGGCGCGTGAGCCGCGTTTCCCCGTCATCTGGCTGGTCAAGGGGCGTGAGCAGGTGCCGTGGGGGCAGCGCATCCAGTTGAATTAGGACGATATAAAACAACTCCATCCCCCCATACATTCCGCTGTCTGGCCATGGCCCGGCCTGCCATGGATAATACGCGCACTTTTTAGCGTTTCAGGACGAGGAGAAAGACTATGCGGGTTATCCTGTTGGGTGGACCGGGCGCCGGTAAAGGCACCCAGGCAAATTACATCAAAGAGAAATACAACATTCCCCAGATCTCGACCGGCGACATGCTGCGTGCCGCGGTCAAGGCAGGTACACCGCTGGGTGTCGAGGCCAAGAAGGTCATGGATGCCGGTGGCCTGGTCTCCGACGACATCATCCTGGGCCTGATTGACGAGCGCCTGAAGCAGGACGATTGCAAGAACGGATACCTGTTTGACGGTTTTCCGCGCACCCTGGCGCAGGCCGATTCCCTGAAGGAACAGGGTGTCCCGGTGGATGCCGTGGTCGAGATCGACGTCGACGATAACGAAATTATCAGACGCATGAGCGGTCGCCGTGTGCACCCGGGATCAGGTCGTACTTACCACGTGGTGTTCAATCCGCCGAAAGAAGAGGGCAAGGACGACGAGACCGGCGAACCGCTGATCCAGCGTGATGATGACCAGGAAGACACCGTGCGTGAACGCCTGAATGTCTATCATGACCAGACCGAGCCGCTGATCGAGTATTACTCGAAGTGGTCTGCAGCCGGCGGTGACGGTGCCCCGCGTTACGTGAAGATCAATGGCATCGGTAAGGTTGATGAAATTCGTGATGCCATCTTCAAGGGTCTCGATGGATAAGTGTATGTAGGTGTTGTTTAAAAAGGCCGGCATTGCCGGCCTTTTTTGTTCCCCTAATTCTTCAGGGGTTGTCTAGTACCTCCGTACCACTATTAAATGTCCGGCTTTAGCTGGTACACTCGTTTCACGTCAATTAAGTGACATTTCGGGTGTCGGTGAGCAGTAGCAATCAGACTGTAAGTAATTGTTATTAAAGTTCATATTTTCAATCAAATGATTTTAATAAATAGTCGGATTGGCGTCGATTATTCATGACTTGAGGCAGGGTCTGCCACCCTGTCAAGGCACCCGTGAGGTGCCGGAGATTCTATGGTTACGGGAACTGACAGACCGGAGGAAATTGATCCCGGCAGCACACGCAAGTTGCTGCAGTTACTGTCGTCATTGCGTAATTCTCCGGCCGGTGACCTGATCTATCGACAGGTCGAGTCCATTCTCGATGAGGCGACGACCAACCATATCAAGTCGGAAATTGCCTACGCGGGTTTTCT
>JAOULY010000051.1 GCA_029881775.1 Gammaproteobacteria bacterium | reverse complement strand
TCGGTACCCGCCTTGACCTCGTTGACATCGTCCTTGAAGCGCCGCAGTGATTCGAGTTCGCCTTCGTAAATCACCACGTTGTCACGCAGCACGCGAATCGGTGAACTGCGGCGTACCACACCGTCTACCACGATACAGCCGGCGATATCGCCCAGCTTGCGGGAACGGAATACTTCCTTGACCTCGGCCAGGCCGATAATCTCTTCACGCACTTCCGGCGCAAGCATGCCACTGGCAGCCGCCTTGACGTCATCGATTGCGTTGTAAATGACACTGTAATATTTCAGGTCAATATTATTTTCCTCGATCAGTCGCTTCGAGGACGCATCCGCACGCACGTTGAAACCGATAACGATCGCGTTCGATGCAACCGCCAGGTTGACGTCTGACTCGTTGATGCCGCCAACACCGCTGGACACCACCTTCACCTTGACGTCTTCTTCCTCGGAGGTGAGCTTGGTCAGCGCTTCGCTGAGCGCTTCCGCACTACCCTGCACGTCCGCCTTCAGCACGATATTGACACTGGGGGTCTGTCCGTCCCTGGCCTGGGCGAAAATATCATCAAGCCGCGCCTGCTGTTGCTTGGCGAGCCGTGCATCGCGCGATCGCTCGGAACGCAATTGCGCCAGCTCGCGCGCCTTGCGCTCGTCTGCAACGACGATGACCTCGTCACCGGCGTCGGGCACGGCTGACAGCCCGAGAACCAGTGCCGGCATGGAAGGTCCTGCCGCGTCGATCTGGGCACCGGTTTCGTCGAACATGGCGCGTACGCGACCGTATTCCGTACCGGTCAGTATCAGGTCGCCCTTGTGCAGCACGCCGTTTTGCACCAGCACTGTCGCCACTGCACCACGGCCCTTGTCGAGACTGGACTCGACCACGATGCCGGTCGCCGGGCAGTCGTGTACCGCCTTGAGTTCGAGCAGTTCTGCCTGCAGTAACACGGCATCCAGCAAGTCATCCACACCTTCACCGGTCTTGGCGGACACCGGTATGAACATGGTGTCACCGCCCCAGTCCTCCGGCACGACTTGCTGTGCAGCCATTTCATTCTTGACGCGGTCCGGGTCCGCTTCCGGCTTGTCCATCTTGTTGATGGCAATGATCAGCGGCACACCGGCCGCCTTGGCATGCTTGATGGCTTCCTGGGTCTGTGGCTTGACGCCATCATCCGCGGCAACGACCAGGATCACGATATCGGTCACTTTGGCGCCGCGCGCACGCATGGCAGTAAAGGCCGCGTGGCCGGGCGTATCAAGGAAACTGATCATGCCCTTGTCTGTTTCGACATGATAGGCACCGATATGCTGCGTGATACCGCCGGCCTCGCCCTCGGCAACTTTTGCGGCGCGAATATAATCGAGCAGCGAGGTCTTGCCATGGTCGACATGGCCCATGATCGTAACCACCGGCGGACGCGGCTGCAGATCGCCGGTAATTTCCGCGACCTGCTGCTTCAGCTCCACTTCCAGTGCATTGTCCTGCATCGGCCTGGCAACATGCCCCATCTCTTCGACAACCAGCGTCGCCGTATCCTGGTCCAGCACCTGGTTAATGGTCGCCATGACGCCCATCTGCATCAGTATCTTGATAACTTCCGCCGATTTGACGGACATCTTCCGTGCCAGTTCGGATACCGGAATACTCTCGGGAATGCCTACCTCATGCACAACCGTTGCGGTCGGACGTTCGAAACCGTGCTCACCGGTCGACTCGATCGTGACACGACGTGACGGCCTGGCCTTTTTCTTGCGACGGCCGCCCTTGCCGGCCGCGACATGCAATTCCTTGCGGCCGTACTTGGTACCCTTGTCGTCATGGCGTCCCTTGCGGTCGACTTCGCCTGTTTTACGCTGACGCGTGCCTTCGGCTTCCGCCTTGGTGCGTGCTTCGGCTGCTGCCAGTGACTGCTTGCGCGCCTCTTCAGCCGCCTCGGCTGCCTGTTTGCGCGCTTCGCGCTCTTCCTGCAGACGACTCTCTTCGGCGGCCTTTTCTTCTTCCTGCTTCTTGCGCGCCGCTTCCTGCTTTGCCTTTACCTCGGCGTCAAGCGCATCGATTTCAGCCTGCCGGCGTGCCTGCTCCTCTGCCTCCAGGTCAAGCCGTTCCTGCTCTTCGGCGACCAGGTCTGCACGCTTCACATATGTCCGTTTCTTGCGAACCTCGACCGAAACCGTTCGTGCTTCCGGTCGGGTGGCACGCATTGCGCCACGACCCGCCGGACCGCGGCCTGCGGGCACCTTCGAGCGCAGTTCGCTCTGCGTCTTGCGTTTCAGGGAAATCTTGCTGGGACCGGCCGATGACAGCGCACCGCGCTTGCCATGACTCTTGCGCAGAAAATCAAGCAACTGTGTCTTCTCGCTATCAGAAATAGTCGAATTCTCGTCGCTGACCTGGAGGCCTGCTTCTCCCAGCTGGACCAGCAAGCGGTCCGGCGGCACACCGACTACCTCGGCGAATTGTTTAACTGTGACTTCTGACATTGACTGCCTCGCTCCTCACGCGTCGGTACCGCTCTCTTCGGCAAACCAGGGTGCACGCGCTGCCATAATGAGTGAACCTGCACGTTTTTCGTCCATTCCGTCGATATCCATCAACTCGTCGACTGCCTGCTCGGCAAGGTCTTCCATGGTAACCACACCCCGCCCGGCAAGCTCGAACGCCAGCTCCGAATCCATACCTTCCATCGCCAGCAGGTCATCGGCCGGCCTGGCATCGCCGAGCTTCTCTTCTTTCATGATCGCCTGCGTCAGCAACACATCACGGGCACGACCACGTAATTCCTCAACCATGTCTTCCTCGAATTCCTCGATGGCGAGCAATTCGCTGTTCGGCACGTAGACGATCTCCTCGATCGAGGAGAAACCTTCCTGCACCAGGATCGCGGCAATTTCCTCGTCGACGTCCAGCTGCTCGATAAACAGCTTCTGCAAGCTGGCTGCCTCGGCCTCACTTTTTTCCTCGGCCTGGGTCTCGTCCATGACATTCAGCACCCATCCGGTCAGCTGGCTGGCCAGACGCACGTTCTGACCGGCACGACCGATTGCCTGAGACAACTGGTCCTCGGCGACGGCGATATCCATGGTATTGGTCTCTTCATCGACCACGATGGACGCCACCTCGGCGGGTGACATGGCGTTGATAACAAACTGCGCAGGATTATCGTCCCACAAAATAATATCGACGCGCTCGCCTGACAATTCGGTTGACACCGTCTGCACGCGAGAGCCACGCATGCCGACACAGGCGCCAACCGGGTCAATACGCGGGTCATTGCTCTTCACCGCGATCTTGGCACGCAGCCCCGGGTCACGGGCAGCCTTGAGAATCTCAATCAGGCCCTGGCCGACCTCCGGCACTTCAAGCTTGAACAACTCGAGCAGGAATTCGGGTGCCACACGACTGACGAATAACTGCGGGCCACGCTGTTCCGCACTGACCTCGCGCAGGTAACCGCGCAGACGGTCGCCCGGGCGCACGGCTTCGCGCGGAATCATTTCCTCGCGCAGGATGATCGCCTCGGCATTACTGCCCAGGTCAAGGTAGACGTTGCCGCGTTCAACACGTTTGACGATGCCGGTAACCAGCTCGCCGATACGGTTCTTGTAGGCATCAACCACCATGGCGCGCTCCGCCTCGCGCACCTTCTGCACGATCACCTGCTTGGCAGTCTGCGCACCGATGCGCCCGAATTCCACGTTGTCCATCGGCTCCTCGATCCACGAGCCGTGTTCCAGCTCCGGGTCCAGTTCCTTGGCCGCTTCCAGAGTGTACTGGCGACCGGGCGCGTCGAACACGAGCACGTCATCGTCTTCTCCCGCTTTTTCGGCGAGCGACTCATCAATCACCTGCCAGCGACGGAACGTTTTATATTCGCCGGTCGCGCGGTTGATCTCTACGCGCGCTTCTATGTCGCCGGACGCACGCTTGCGCGTCGCCGTCGCCAGCGCACTTTCGATAGCCTCGAAAATAATTTCCTTGTCGATACCCTTCTCGTTGGATACCGCATCAACGACCATCAGGATCTCTTTACTGTCCATTCCCGAACCCTCCCAGGGCCTGTTTACACGCTCAGTATTCGGGTACCAGGCGTGCCTGTTCTATCTGTTCAAACGGCAGGCTGAGTTCTTCATCATCCTGCACCAACAATACATTTCCGTCCTGCATACCCGCCAGGCGGCCGCTGAACTTGCGCTGACCGTCAACCGGAAACGCCATGCGCACCTTCGCCAGCTGCCCGGCAAAGCGCTCAAAGTCCGTCTCTTTGAACAGCAGCCGGTCCAGACCGGGTGACGACACTTCCAGCGTGTAGTGACCGGGTATCGGGTCCTCGACATCGAGCACGCCACTCACCTGGTAACTGACCTTCTGGCAGTCATCTGCCGTAATACCCTGCTCACTATCAATATATACGCGCAGCAGTCCACCGCCCTTACCGCCGCTCTGGTACTCAATACCGACCAGCTCGTAACCCATGGATGCAATCCCGGGTTCCAGCAATTTCCCCAGCTGTAATGGGTCAGCCCTCACGCCGTTCTCCAAACCGTATTCCGGAAACAAAAAATGGGCCAAAGGCCCATTCCATGAACACCGGAATTATTGTTATCAAGAGTATAGCAAACTCCCATACTCCGACCCAAATGCATGCCATGGCATGGCATCCGGCAAGTAAAATGGTAGCGGGGGTAGGATTTGAACCTACGACCTTCGGGTTATGAGCCCGACGAGCTGCCAGACTGCTCCACCCCGCATCAACGGCCGGGAAGTGTAGCTGTTGGTACTGACTAATTCAAGCACCGGGCACACCAGATGTCCGGCCGGTTATATCAAGACAGGGTTGCCGACTGCCGGGAACACGGAATTTACGGGTAAATCAGTCAGTACATGCCGTCTGACCCGGGGCTGGAAGGCGCTATGACAGCACCATGAAAGCAAAAAATGGCCGGTGGCGGCTAACTCGCCACCACCGGTCCATCATGCCATTCGGCAAAAAACGGTTGCTTAAGGCACTGGCGGCTTCAGGGGAAATGCCAGTCCCGGGATAACCAGCAACCGGTACATCTCAGACTAGCCTGCATGTGCCCGGACGGACAGTAGCTGGTTGTGAACATGTTAAAACCATGCCGGCTACCTGGCACCTGGCCGCTATTCATGCAAAAAAAAAAGCGCCCCGTGAGGGGCGCTTTCGTGTCACACAATGACCGCTATCAGCGCGGAGAAACACCCAGGGCTTGCAGTGTCTTGACATTGAGGTACTTGTCGACCGGCAGGCCCTTGTCGCGCTGGAACGCGTTGACGGCCGACATGGTCTGGGCACCGATAGAACCATCGATCGGACCCGGGTTGTAACCGGCGGTTTTAAGTGCCTGCTGGATCCGGGTGATACGGGTTCCGGTCATGTTGGTCTGACACAGGATCGAACGCCATTCCATGTAACCATCCTTCTCCAGCTCATTGAACTGAACCGTCTTGTACACGGCCGGGATTTCCGTACGCTGCTCGGACGGCCCTGCAACCAGCTTGCGCACCTTGATGGTCTTGTAAGCTGCCGGGATCTCCACCTTGCGGGAAGTTGCCGGTGTTTTTACCACCTTGCGTGAAACGGTCTTGTAACGTGCCGGGGTCTCCGTAAGGCAGATTTTTGCGCCAGTACGGGTCGTCGCAGGCTCTTCCTTGTTGTGCACCTCATGCCACGTAAACGAGGCGTCGGACAGCTTCTTGCTGACCTTGACGGTCTTGTAGGAAGCCGGGATCTGTGTTTTCGACTCTTGCGGGCCGGCAACCAGTTCACGCACCTTCACCGTTTTGTACTCAGCCGGTATCTCGATACTCTTGGTCGTCGCAGGCGACTTCAGCACGCGCTTCTTGATCGTCTTGTAAGTCGCAGGCACTTCTACCAGGCACATGATTTCGCCGGTGGCTTCATCGATGCGCTGGATCGGTCCCTTACCTTTCTGCCAGACGGTGTGAGCCGGCTTGTCGAGCACCTGCTCTGAAGTCCATTCGTAGGAGGCCGGCACCTCGACCATCTGCGATGACGCTTCCTTGACCAGCACACGCTTGTCGACAGTACGATACTGCGCGGCAGTCACGTTGACATTCTCGCTGGCCTCGCTGACGAGTACCTGCTGTTCGACAGTCTCGTACTGGGCAGGCCGGTAATGCTCGTGGTAACACATACCCGGTGTGGCACCGTCGAGGTTAATACCGTACTTCTTGGCAGTTGCAAGGATATCGTCACTGGCCGGCGGTGCATTATTGCCGAGCCCGGTACGCCAGATGCGCGTGGCATCCGACACCTTGATGGTCTCTTCTTCGACGCCGTAGGTCGCCGGAATGGTTTCCATGCGGCTTGATGCCTCACTGACCATCACGCTTTCCTCAACCCACTCATACTTTGCCGGGATGATGTCCACTTTCTGATCGGCTTCTTTCACCAGCATCTGCTTGCTCAGGGTCTTGTATTTGGCCGGGACCCAGACACGCGCATAGCACTCGCCCGGTTTTGCATTGGGTGGTAACAATTCACCGCCGCTAGCGGCCATTGTCATACTGCTGCCGGATGTGCGGGCAGCAGCAAGCTCACTTTCGAGCCTTGAAATACGCGCTTCCTTTTCTTTCAGGGCAGCGTAATCGTCTTGTGTAATGGTGCCACTGTCCTGTGCTGTGCGCGTTTGCGTGGCTGAACAGCCCGCCAGCGACAGCAGAATCAGCGGAAGTGCAATTCTTGTGGTAAAGCTCGCCATAATCGTTACTCCTTGGGTACCTATTTTTTTTCTGCGAGGGAAAACAGGGTTCTACATTCAGTCGCTATTCTAGTCACTGGCCTGCTTATAGCCAGACGTCAATTGTTAACTTGAATAAACTACGCACTCGCCGGGCACTGCGGGATCTCCCGGTATAATCTATATCCTGCTGTTTTTATTGAACTTATCACATCGCGCGCAGTGATTACAAAGCCGGTAACTGCACTGCCCGCAACTCGAAACAGAATATCGAGCCCTGCCCCGGCACACTCTGCACGCTGATCCGGCCACCGTGACGCGTCACAACTGCGTCGACGAAGGCCAGGCCCAGTCCCGCGCCGGTAATCTCGGCATGATCGGTATTGGACACACGCTGGAACCGGTTGAACAACGACGGCAATGATTCGGATGCGATGCCAAACCCTTCATCGGTGACACATACCCGGTAGCGCTTTCCCTCGCGCGACAGGGTCACGGTTACACGCGTCCCGGACGGACTGTATTTAATGGCGTTGGTCAGCAGGTTGATCAGGGCGCGTTCCAGCAACCCGCCTTCGCCGCTCACCCAGGCATCCTCAACCTGCAGTTCATTGTGCAGCTGGATGTTGCTGGCCTTTGCCTGTGCCCACACCTGTTCATGCGCATTCCAGATGACCGCAACCAGGTCAACCTCGCTGAAGGCATAGCTGTCACTGTTTTCCGCACGCGCCAGCTGCAGGAACTGTTCGGCCAGTGACAGGGTACGCTCGGTGTTGCCGCGCATACGCTCGAGCAATTCGCCCATCGCGGCGTCCGGCTTGCGGCTGCTGGCCAGTTCCAGCAACGCCAGCATCGAGACCAGCGGCGAACGCAAATCATGTGACAGGAAGTTCAGCAACTCGCTGCGTTTGCGCTCACTGGCGCGAAGATTGCTGATATCGGAGAAATTAATGACCAGCGCATCGGTCTCTTCGCCATGTACTGTTAACGGTGCAATTTGCACCAGCAGGTCGCGTCCATCCGCGTGTTGCGCATTGCACTGTACCCGTCCGGCTTCCAGCAGCACACTTCTCAGCTGTTCGTCCCAGCTCGCACTGTCCTGCAATTCCACGGCTTGCAGGTAGTCATGCAGCGCGGTATCCGATAATTTCGCCGCCGGGTCACCGGCCAGATAGAGTGCGGCGCGCTCATTGGCGATGAGGATTTTCCCGAAGGCATCCACCACCAGCACACCGTCCGACATAAAGGACAGCGCATCCTCGACGAAGCGGCGCAACTCGCCCAGCTGCCGGGTGGCCGCATTGACCTGTTCGATACGCGATTGCAGCAGGTCAGTCGAATGTCCTGCAGTGCTTTCGCCGCCGCGTAGCTGCCTGGCGAGGCCATTCAGCAATGAGCGCTCCTTGTCTCCCGGTTCATTGCCCTCTGCCCAGAACAACGCCAGTGTCGATGCATCCGTCGCGCAGGGTGTCGTCCAGCTGCTGTTTTCCGGGTCCCAGTGTCCGACCTGGCTGGACAGGTGACTGACCGTGCGCACCTGCCCGGACTGTTCGCGTACCACGCCATCCGCATCCAGTAATGCCCAGCCCTGAACCGGGAGGATGCGCTGGAGAAACGCGGCCGCAATCCGCAGGTCCATGCCCTGGTGAATCGCCAGCTCGGCACGCTGTCTTTGCAGGTCGTCCAGTTCCTGTTCAAGAAAGCGGACGGCACGCTCCAGCCTGCGCCAGCTCCATAACGGGTAACCGAGCGAGATGGCAACCAGTGCGGCAACCGGCGGAAACCAGCTGCGCACCAGAAACAGCAATGCGGCTGACAGTAACAGGGTTCCGATGAACAGCGTGGCCGCCAGCAACAGGCTGTTGCGCGGGCCGAGGAACGGGTAGGCAAACATGGGTAACATGGCCAGTAACACCGTCAGCAACAGTACCAGGCGCCCATCGAGCTCCGTAATACGTCCGCCGGTCAACAATGCCTGCAGCATATTCGCATTGATCTCGACCCCGGGCATTGAATGGCTGTAACCGGATACCGGTGTTGGCAGCGCATCGCCAAGACCGGCGGCCGTGACCCCGACCAGCACCAGCTTGTCGGCGAATGTGCCGGGAATAAAATCACCGCGCACAACCTGCTCATAGGAAATTTTCTGGAAGTGAC
>JAOULY010000452.1 GCA_029881775.1 Gammaproteobacteria bacterium | reverse complement strand
AACCGTGCTGGATAATGCGCGCCTCGACGACTGGCTGGCACGGCTCGCGGCGGCCGATGAATTTGCCTTCGATACCGAGACCACCAGCCTTGATTACACGTCCGCCCGCATCGTCGGCGTGTCGTTTGCGGTCAGGGCCGGGGAGGCGGCCTACGTGCCGGTGGCACATGACTACCCGGATGCGCCGGCCCAGCTGGATCGCGACGAAGTCCTCGGGAAATTGCGCCCCCTGCTCGAAAGTAGAGATCACAAGAAAATTGGTCATCACATTAAATACGATCGTAACGTATTGGCCAATCATGGAATAATACTTGACGGGATCGGCGCAGATACCATGCTGGAGTCTTACGTGCTGGGAAGCACCGCGACCCGCCATGACATGGATTCGGTCGCCCATACCTACCTCGGGCACACCACGATCAAGTACGAAGAGGTGGCCGGCAAGGGCAAGCACCAGTTGTCTTTCAATGAGGTGCCGCTGGAGACGGCGGCCCCGTACGCGGCCGAGGATGCCGACATTACCCTGCGTCTGCACCAGGCCATGTGGCCGAAGATCGCCGCCGAAGCTGGGCTGGCGAAGATCCTCGGCGAAATCGAGATACCGCTGATCACGGTGCTCTCCGACATGGAGCAGGCCGGTGTGGCCATCGACACCGTCATGCTGGCAAAGCAGGGTGGCAAGCTGGCGAAGCGCATCGTCGACATCGAGCAGGAAGCCTTCAGGGAGGCCGGCCAGCCGTTCAACCTGGGCTCGCCGAAACAGATCCGTGAGTTGTTGTTTGACACGCTCAAGTTGCCGGTCATGTCCAAAACGGCGACGGGGATGCCCTCCACGGCGGAGTCGGTGCTGGCCGAGCTGGCCCTCGACTACCCGCTGCCGCGCCTGATCCTGGAGCACCGTTCGCTCAGCAAGCTGGTGTCGACCTACATCGACAAGCTGCCCGATCAGGTCAACCCGCAAACCGGCCGGGTGCACACCTCCTATCACCAGGCGGTTGCCGCCACCGGCCGCCTGTCGTCATCCAATCCCAACCTGCAGAACATCCCGGTGCGCACCGAGGAGGGCCGGCGGATACGCCAGGCCTTTGTGCCGAAGCCGGGCTGCCTGCTGCTGGCGGCGGACTATTCGCAGATCGAGTTGCGCATCATGGCGCACCTGTCAGGTGACGCCGGATTGCTGGCCGCCTTCAAGGCCGGTGAGGATGTGCACCGTGCAACGGCGGCCGAGGTGTTTGGCGAATTGCCCGCCTCGGTTACGTCCGACCAGCGCCGCTCGGCCAAGGCGATCAACTTCGGCCTGATCTACGGCATGTCGGCCTTTGGCCTGGCGAAGCAGCTGGGGATCGCGCGCGGTGCGGCGCAGGAATATATCGATCGATACTTCGAGCGCTACCCGGGTGTGCGCGATTACATGGAGGCCACCCGTGAACAGGCCCGCGAGCAGGGTTATGTCGAGACCGTGTTCGGCCGCCGCCTGTACCTGCCGGATATCCGTGCGCGCAATGCCCAGCAGCGACAGGCGGCAGAGCGCACCGCGATCAATGCCCCCATGCAGGGTACGGCCGCCGATATCATCAAGCGCGCCATGATCGACCTGCATGGCTGGATCAATGCGCAGGACGCTCTCGATATCACCATGATCATGCAGGTGCACGATGAGCTCGTATTTGAAATTGCCGTCGATGACGTCGACAGCGCCCGCGAACCGATTGCGAGTCGCATGAGCGCCGCGGCCGACCTCAAGGTGCCGCTACTGGTCGATATCGGTGTCGGTAACAACTGGGACGAGGCGCATTGATAAAACCAGAAATTATGTGTGGTAAAGCTGGAAACAGCGTGATTAAGTTAACCAGCAGTATTCACTGTCCCGTCTGACCAAAATAATATCCATAAATATCATATATATTTTAATTGTTTTGGATATTTAAATAATTATCTTGTATTCAATATATTTATTGTTCTATCTAGATATAGTCGTTTTTTAGCCCGGTAATGCCGACATATTTTCTGAGTATTATTAAAAAACAGGGCAAACCCCAATTATTAATCTCGATGACAGGGTCGCCTGCGGGCGAGGCATACCGTTGGTATGGGATGGCCTGGAAGCGGGCGGCAGGTGTGGCCTTTGGGGCGGTTGCCCGCACGAATTTCGCCGCCCGGTACCGGGTTACTTTGTGCGCAGTGGTAGCTGGCAATTGACCGTAGGGTGTTCGGAACCTGGCCAACGTGGCGTAGTCATAATTGACAGGAGGCTGTACAGCTCGCTCCCTCCCTGAGTGAGTAGTCTCCGGCCCGGCAGGAAGTCCCGGGCACTTTCA
>JAOULY010000450.1 GCA_029881775.1 Gammaproteobacteria bacterium | reverse complement strand
GCTGGTGCAGGTAATACGGCAATACGCCGGCGGCAAACAGGCGTTCACTGAGCCGGACCAGCGTGTCCGTGTCGTCGTTGACGGCTTTCAGCAATACCGACTGGTTCAGCAGGGTGACGCCGGCCTGTGCCAGTTGCCGCATGGCAATCATCACATGATCGTCAATCTCGTTGGGATGGTTGCAGTGGATGACCATGACAATGCGCTGTGGCCGGTTTGCAATCCATTCCAGCAGCCCGCTGTCGACGCGCTCCGGCAGGACAACGGGTGTGCGCGTATGGATACGCAGGGTGTGCAGGTGAGCGATTTTATCCAGTTGACGGCTTAACTGCGCAAGACGCCTGTCGGTCAGTGACAGGGGGTCGCCGCCACTGAGAATGAGCTCATGAATGTCTGTATGTGCGTCGAGGTAGCGTACCGCGTTTACCCATTGGTCGCCGGCCGGGTTGGCGTCAGGGTAGGGGAAATGCCGGCGGAAACAGTAACGGCAGTGTACCGCGCAGGCGCCGGTGACGGTCAGCAGTGCGCGCCCCCGGTATTTATGCAGCAGGCCCGGCACCGGCATGGCGCAGGTTTCCGCCAGCGGGTCTTGCTGGTAACCCGCCGCCGTGGCGGTTTCCGCCAGTACCGGCAATACCTGCAGCAGTAACGGGTCCTGCGCGTTGCCCGCCTGCATTCGACGGACAAAGCCGCGTGGTACCCGCAACGGGAAGCCGTCTGCCCGGCGGCCGATTATGGCCGGTCCGGCTTCGATACCGAGCAGCTGCAGCAATTCTTCAGTCGAGCGTACGGCATTGGCCAGTTCCGATTGCCATGCCGGCGTATGTTCCGCTTCATCTATTCGGGGTATGATAACGGGCGTTTTTCCACTCATATCATTCATAATCCGGGGTATACAGGGACACATGGCATCTTACAGTACCAATGAATTCAAGGGTGGCCTGAAAATCATGCTCGATGGCGATCCGTGCGCCATTATCGAGAATGAATTTGTAAAGCCCGGTAAGGGCCAGGCCTTCAACCGGGTCAAGATTCGCAACCTGAAAACGGGTCGCGTCATCGAGCGTACGTTCAAGTCGGGCGAGTCGGTCGAGGCTGCCGATGTCATGGACGTGGATTTGCAGTTTCTGTATTCAGACGGCGAATTCTGGCATTTCATGGACCCGAAGTCGTATGAGCAGCAGGCTGCCGATGCGACTGCGGTGGGGGATGCAAAGCTCTGGCTCAAGGAGCAGGATATGTGCGAGGTTACCCTGTGGAACGGTTCACCACTGGCCGTGACGCCACCCAATTTCGTGATGCTGGCCGTGGCGGAAACCGATCCGGGTGTGCGCGGTGACACCTCGGGCGGCGGCGGCAAACCGGCCACGCTCGAAACCGGCGCCGTGGTGCGTGTGCCGCTGTTTATCGACGTGGGTGAGGTATTGAAGATCGATACGCGTTCGGGTGAATACGTGGGGCGTGCCAAGGAATAACCGCCCGGAGTGCCACACCACCTGCAAGATGATCTGCGTTGGCGGCCGTCGGCTACCCGCGAAGCACTGGCCTCCCGTGCTGAAATTCTCGCGCGAATCCGCGCGTATTTTTCACGCCATAACGTCATGGAGGTCGACACGCCGGTAATGTCGCGTGCGGCAACCACGGATCCGGCCATCCATAGTCTGGCAACGACCTGGCATGGTCCCGGTTCGCGGGATGGCGAGCGTTTTTACCTGCACACGTCGCCTGAATTTCCCATGAAACGGCTGCTTGCCGCCGGCAGTGGCGACATTTACCAGCTATGCAAGGTGTTTCGTGACTACGAGCGCGGCGCCCTGCACAGTCCCGAATTTACCTTGCTGGAATGGTACCGCAACGGATTCGATCATCTTGCTCTCATGGACGATGTTGAACGTCTGCTGACTGACGTACTGCCGGATAATGCACAGCCAGTCGCGGTCACTCACTGGTCATACCGGGACCTGTTTCGTGAATACACCGGGCTTGATCCCCTGGCAGCCAGCAGTGAAGATGTCGCCGCCGTGCTGGCGGGAAATCAGCTGGATGTGCCGGTCGGCATGGACGGCCTGCCACTGTATGCCTGGCTGGACCTGTTGATGACCGCTTTGATTGAACCGCGCATGGGCCGCGGCCTGCTGTTCGTGACCGATTTCCCGGCAAGCCAGGCCTCGCTTGCCCGCTTGCGCGCCGACAATCCGCAGGTCGCCGCGCGTTTCGAGGTGTGGCTGGACGGCATCGAGATCGCCAACGGGTTCCACGAGCTGGCCGACAGCGCTGAACAGCGGCAACGCTTCATGCGGGATAACGAACGACGTCGCC
>JAOULY010000451.1 GCA_029881775.1 Gammaproteobacteria bacterium | reverse complement strand
AGCGCCTGGCGCTGCTGCGCCTGCTTGCCAACCGGCCACGGGTGCTGTTGCTGGATGAACCGACAGCCAACCTGGACCCGGAGAACACGCGCCGGGTCGAGGCCGCCATCGCGACCTATATAAAGGATAACGATGCCGCCGCCGTGTGGGTCAGTCATGACCGGCAACAGGTCGCACGTGTTGCCGACCGCTGCCTGCTGGTCGAGAAGGGTACGGTGCAGGAACAGTCGCTGGCTGACTGCAGTGCGGCGCATTGATGACGACCGTAATGAATACAGATATTTATTACCGGTTGATTGACCAATGCAGGATTGGCAGTGACAGGCCTGGACCCGCTCATGCGGGTGACCGGAATGTCGATGCGTGCAATGGTGCTACGGGTACTGTCGGTAATGCCTTGCCGATGTTGCAACAGGATCGCAGCGGCAGCGTGAGTGCCGCTGTATACAGTGCGTTTGGTGAATCATGCTGCAGCAATCACGCAGTAACGGGTATCTGCCAATGATTACGCTGAGCAATATCGATCTGGCCATTGCCGCCTTGCTGGTCGTGATGCTGGCAGCGCTGTCTTTTTATATGCGCACCGGGGTGACCCGGCAGCTGCTGGTGGCGGCCGTGCGCACCGCGGTGCAGCTGACCCTGATCGGCCTGGTGCTGAAGGTCCTGTTTGAAAATACCGCGCCCGGCTGGGTGGGGTTGATGTCGCTGGTCATGTTGCTGGCGGCCGGGCGCGAGGTGATGGCGCGGCAGGAAAGGCCCTTCCGCGGCTGGCAGGGCTATGCGGTCGGTACCTTCTCGATGTTCCTGTCGTCGTTTGCCGTGACCATTTTTGCGCTGGTGGTCATTCTCGGTGACACGCCCTGGTACTCGCCGCAGTACGCCATCCCGCTGCTGGGGATGTTGCTCGGCAACACCATGAGCGGCATCGCCATCGCCATGGACCGCCTGACGCAGTCCGCCTGGGAGCAGCGCGATACCATCGAGGCGCGCCTGATGCTGGGCGAACGCTGGGATGTGGCGATACAGACATACCGTCGCCAGGCGGTGCGCAGCGGCCTGATCCCGATCATTAACGCCATGGCTGCGGCCGGTATCGTCAGCCTGCCGGGCATGATGACCGGCCAGATACTGGCCGGGGCCCAGCCGGTAGAGGCAGTTAAGTATCAGATTCTTATCATGTTCCTGATTTCCGCCGGCACCGGCCTGGGGACGCTGGCGGCCGTGAGTATCGGTTCACGGCGCCTGTTCGACAGTCGTGAGAGGCTGTGCCTGGGGCGGCTGAAAGCTGGCTAGTCAAGCCGCGTGGTTCGCGGTCGACAGTGCTTGTAGCGCTGGTAAATTCGCGAATTTATCGGCAGCGTGAATTTTTCGCCGTGACCTGAAGGCAGAGGCAAGCACATGAAAATGACATTCCACCTGCTGGTAGCGCTGTGCGGCCTGTTGTCACAGCCGCTTGCGGCGGAGATACATCGCTGCACCGCTGCAGATGGTGGCGTGATGTTCAGTGACGTGCCCTGCGGCGAGGAGGCCACGGTGTTCAAGCCACTCAAACCGGCAAATCCCGCCGAGTCGATGCCGCGTGATGACAAGCGCGACCGTTTGCTGCGTGCGTTTGAAGAAGAGCGCCAACTGGAGCGCGAGCGGGTTGCCGAAGAGAAGGCCGAGCGCGCCCGGCGTGACAGGAAGTGCGCGGAGGCGAAAGATGACCTGCGCGTGATGAAGCAGGCGGGGCGGATGTACGACCTGGACAAGGACGGTAACCGCGTTTACCTGTCGGATGCCCAGCGCGCTGAGGCATTGCGTGACACGCAGGCGGCTGCGGCGCATTGGTGTGGTGGGAAGTAAAAGGTATTTTGCTCGGGTATTGTTTATGTACCTTCCGCCAAGGGTTGAACGATGCGTGGGGCCGGGTGTTGGATAAATCGATATTCAATTCCCTCTTCCTGGCCCTATCGGCTTTGGCGTCCTGCTTCGCTCTAATGCCTGCTTGGCCCAGGCCAGCCTCTCGACAGGTTCCCTGTCTCACCTCCTCCCTGCAGGCATACCGGCGTGAGAGGGGATATATTTTATGGATTGAATGAATCGCGCCTGCAAGGCGCTCCTACGCAATAGGATAAATTGTAGGAGCGCCTTGCAGGCGCGATCAATTCAGGCTGGTTTATCGTTGCCCGAATGCAGAACGTGCGATGCGGTAATAACCGAATACCCGATTTGTTCGCGGACAACGTCCGCTCCTACAGCCCGTTTGTTCGCTGTAGGAGCGCAGGCATGCGCGAATGTTGTTGCCATGTCATCGCGGGTAACGTCCGCGCGCCGGCT
>JAOULY010000449.1 GCA_029881775.1 Gammaproteobacteria bacterium | reverse complement strand
GACGGAGGTCGCGAGGTCTGCCGGCCCGGGCAGGGCGGAGGCCGGCAGAAAAGGGTCATCCAGCGCCTGCAGAATCAGCGTCGGTACACGGATAGCGCCCAGGAACTGTTTGCAGCTGGCGCGTGAATAGTAGTCGTCGACATCGGTGAAACCGTGCAAGGGTGCGGTGATGGCATTGTCGAATTCACGGAAACTGCGCAGTTCCCGGAGCCGTTCGGGTGGCCACGGGGCTGGGTGTGTTTTTGCCTTGTTGATAACGGACTGGCGCAGTTTGCGGAGCAAATGGTTCCGGTAGATGCGTGACAGCCCGCAGTCCAGCTGGCGTGCGGCAGCGTCCAGGTCGAAGGGAACCGAGATCGAGATTGCCTGTTGGATGCCGGCATTCTCTCCGCTCTCGCCAAGCCATTTCAGCAGTACGTTACCGCCGAGTGAAAAACCGATGATGGACAGGGGTGCACTGCCATGTTGTTGTTGCAGGTGCCTGACAATGTATTCAAGGTCGCCTGTTTCACCGGAGTGATAGCTCCGTGCCAGGCGGTTCGGCGTGCCGCTGCGACCGCGAAAGTACAGAAGGCCGGCGGTGTAGCCAGCCGTTGCGAGACACTTGAGCATGCCGCCGGCATAGTGCGACTCGAGTGAACCTTCCAGGCCATGCAGAACCAGCACGCGTTGACCGCGTGCCGGTGTCGTCCAGTCGATGTCGAGGAAGTCACCGTCGCCGAGTTCCAGTCGCTCGCGCCGTAACGGGGGAATGTATTGCCGGCGAAACAGCGATGGATAGAGCGTTTGCAGGTGCCTGCCCGGGAGCCACCAGGCAGGCCTGAATTCACTCCGGGTAATCAGGCGCTCATCCGGTTTTTTACCAGGTCATCAACGACGCCGGGGTCGGCAAGTGTCGAGGTGTCGCCCAGTGAATCCATTTCGTTGGCGGCGATCTTGCGCAGGATACGCCGCATGATTTTGCCGGAGCGGGTCTTCGGCAGGCCGGGGGCCCACTGGATAAAATCCGGTGTCGCAATGGGGCCGATTTCGTTGCGCACATGCGTGACCAGTTCGGCGCGCAGCTGGTCGGTCGCTTCCACGCCGTTGACCAGCGTGACGTAGGCATAAATGCCCTGGCCCTTGATGTCGTGCGGGTAGCCTACGATAGCGGCCTCGGCGACTGCCGGGTGCAGGACCAGGGCGCTTTCCAGCTCGGCTGTACCGAGGTTATGACCGGACACGATCAGCACGTCATCCACGCGTCCGGTGATCCAGTAATAGCCGTCCTCGTCACGTCGTGCGCCATCGCCGGTGAAAAACATGCCGGGAAATGCCGAGAAATACGTGTCGATCAGGCGCTGGTGATTACCGTACACGGTACGAATCTGTCCCGGCCACGGGTGTGTGATAACGAGGTTGCCCTCGGCGGCGCCTTCGAGAATGTTGCCCTCGTTATCGACGATGGCCGGTTGTACGCCGAAGAACGGAAACGTGGCCGAGCCGGGTTTAAGCGGTGTTGCACCGGGTAGCGGGGTAAGCATGTGGCCACCGGTTTCAGTTTGCCACCAGGTATCCACGATCGGACAACGGGCGTCGCCGACAGTGTGGTAATACCATTCCCAGGCTTCCGGGTTGATGGGTTCGCCAACCGTTCCCAGCAGGCGCAGACTCTTGCGTGTTGTCTGTTTTACCGGTTCATCACCCATGCGCATCAGTGCGCGCAGGGCGGTCGGCGCCGTGTAGAAGGTGTTGACCTTGTGTTTGTCGCAAACCCGCCAGAAGCGTGAGGCATCCGGATATGTCGGTACGCCTTCGAACACCAGCGTAATTGCGCCGTTCGTCAGCGGTCCGTAAACAATGTAGGTATGACCGGTGATCCAGCCAACGTCCGCTGTGCACCAGTAGATATCACCATCGTGATAGTCGAAGACATATTTATGTGTAATGGCAGCAAACAGCAGGTAGCCGCCGGTTGTATGCAGGACACCCTTGGGTTTGCCGGTCGAGCCGGACGTGTAGAGTATGAAAAGCGGGTCCTCTGCATCCATCCATTCCACCGGGCAATCAATGGAGGCATCTGCGGTGGCATCGTGGTACCAGATATCGCGTCCGTCCACCCAGTCGATGTCACCGGCAGTACGCCTGATTGTGAATACGGTATGGACGTTCGGGCAGTCCGCCAGTGCCTTGTCGACATTGCCTTTCAGCGGGATGGTCTTGCCGCCACGAATGCCTTCGTCGGCCGTGATGACTGTCCGGCAGTCAGAGTCGAGGATGCGGTCCTTGATCGACTCCGGTGAGAAGCCGCCGAAAACAACCGAATGAATCGCGCCGATACGGGCGCA
>JAOULY010000448.1 GCA_029881775.1 Gammaproteobacteria bacterium | reverse complement strand
GAGCGCCTTGCAGGCGCGATAAAAAAAGGGCGCCCGAGGGCGCCCTTTCCATCACTGCATCAGTGAAACTCTAAATGTTATAACCCGTCTCGTCATGCAGAACGATATCGAGACCCTCGGTCTCTTCATCCTCGTTGACACGCAGACCGACGATAGCATCGACGACCTTGAGAATAACCCAGGTCACAACCGCGCAGTAGACGAACGTGGCTGCCACGCCGATGAACTGCACCCAGACCTGGCCACCGGTGGTCATGCCCTCGGCCAGGCCGACACCACCGAGCGTGCCGACAAACAGGCCTGCAAACAGCGTACCGATAACACCGCCGACACCGTGGACCGGGAACACGTCAAGTGAATCATCGATCTTCAGTTTGCGCTTGATGAAGCCGGTCGCGGCATAGCAAATGACGCCGGCAGACAAACCAATAATCAAGGCGGCCACCGGCCCGACGAAACCGGACGCCGGCGTGATGGTACCGAGACCCGCGACCATGCCGGTGACGATACCCAGCACACTCGGCTTGCCGTGACGCACCCATTCCATGAACATCCACGCCAGCGAGCCGGCAGCGGCACCGATGTGCGTGACCAGCATGGCCATGCCGGCATCGCCGTTGGCGGCCAGTGCACTGCCGGCATTGAAGCCGAACCAGCCGACCCACAGCATGGACGCACCGGTCAGAGTCATGGTCATGTTATGCGGCGGCATCGCCACCTTGCCGAAACCCTTGCGATTGCCCAGCACCATGGCCGCCACGATCGCCGCGACACCGGCATTCACATGCACGACGGTACCGCCGGCAAAATCGAGCAATCCCATGTCACCCAGCCAGCCGCCGCCCCATACCCAGTGACAGACCGGCGCGTAAACAATGCTCAGCCAGATGGCCGAGAACAACAGCATGGCGGAAAATTTCATGCGTTCTGCAAAACCGCCGACCACCAGTGCCGGCGTAATGATGGCGAAGGTCATCTGGAACATGGCGAACACGGTTTCCGGAATCGTGCCGCTCATACTGTCACGGGTAATGTCGGCCATGAAGAAATTACCGAAGCTGCCTATCCATTGATTCATGTCACCGCCGTCGCCGAAGGCAAGGCCGTAACCGTAGGCAAACCAGATGACGGATGCCATGCAGGTAATGGCAAAACACTGCATCAGCACAGACAGGACATTCTTTACCCGCACCAGCCCGGCGTAGAACAGGGCCAGGCCCGGCAGGGTCATGAACAGGACCAGGGCGGTTGAGGTGAGTATCCAGGCGGTATCGGCACCGTTCAACTCGTCAGCCTGTGCAATCGATGGCAGCAGTCCGGCGAACAGCATGATCAGGGACGGCATGTAACCCTTCGGAATCGGCAGGTTCATATTCTTTTCTCCCGGTGAGTATCCTTAATATGCAGGTATTGTCAGAGCGCGTCCCGACCGGTCTCACCGGTGCGAATGCGGATCGTTTGCTCAAGGTTAGTGACGAAGATCTTGCCGTCGCCGATCTTGCCGGTGTTGGCGGCACTGGTGATGGCATCGATAACGGCGTCCATCTTGTCGGCCGGTATACCGATCTCGAGCTTTACCTTGGGCAGGAAATCGACCACGTATTCCGCGCCGCGATAGAGTTCCGTATGACCCTTTTGCCGCCCGAAGCCTTTTACCTCGGTGACCGTGATCCCCTGCACACCGATTTCTGACAATGCCTCGCGGACATCATCCAGCTTGAAGGGTTTTATAATTGCAGTTATGAGTTTCATTGGTTTCCTCCAGTTTTGCGTCTCCCGCTTGCAGGTGCAGAATCATACCAGAGGATGCGCGCATTGGCTGCCGACTGGCAGCATTGACCGGGGGAAAAGAACAGGGGAACTGTACCTTTTTACCTCGCCCCGCCCAGGTCAATTCTCAATCTCCCGTGTAGAAGGGTACTGACCCCTTGCCCCGAACCCGGACAACTGCCCCAACTACGGCCAATGGCCGCCTGCCGGCAAGTTCCACAGTTACCCGGATACAGCGCAGCGCAATCCGGCAACCGCCGTACAGACGCTCCTTCGCGGACAACGTCCGCTCCTACGGCTCTCGTCATGATTGCCTGTGGAAATCCAGATAGGGATGAGACCACGTTTTCAACCTACCGATAACAGGTGTTGACCTGGAATCTTAATAACGTGGTCACACCCTCACCCCGCAGCGAAAACTGCCGCTGCAGGAGCGCAGGCATGCGCGAACAGCATCACCCTGTTCGCGGACAACGTCTGCCCCCACAACCTGATTCTGCGCTGTAGGAGCGCAGGCATGCGCGAACAGCATTACCCTGTTCGCGAAAAACGTCCGCTCCTACAGC
>JAOULY010000447.1 GCA_029881775.1 Gammaproteobacteria bacterium | reverse complement strand
GCTTCCACACGTGAAATTCTCACAGAAGCTCATCGACTTTGTGCAGCTAACGGGATTAAGTTTTTTGTTGCTTTTGCGCCTACTAAATATCGCGTCTATCATGATTTACTTGAGCTTGACCAAGAGTCTGAGTTAACAACCTGGACTATCAATGACCTGCCAGATCGACTGCGCGCATTGGTCAAGAACTCACTTCCTGGAGCAGGATATATCGATTTGACTCCGGACTTTGTGAAGTTTGCCTCGGCAGGAAAGTTGCTTTACCTAACAGACGACTCTCACTGGAACGCAGCAGGAAATCACCTTGCTGCACAAGTCATACATCGCGGTTTAACCCAATGGCAGAATAAAGACAATGCTTCTATCAGAGACAACGTCAGCACTGCACCCTGACAATTACCGGCATTTTCTCGGCCAATGGAATGTCCTTCATCTCGCCAGAGCAGGACAGCGCAATCACACACACTATCGAACCAAGCCATTTCACTGATCAAAACCATAACGCGCAAACTTATCAAGCACGGGGCAGGCAAATTGATCGCACGTGCAGACAATATAAAAAACATCTTTTCGCCTGCAGAGACCGCATCAGGGCGCCCGCCCGCATTACTAACTACTTTTTCGCATTTGACCAGGTTACCTATAAGTAGACAATTGGCACTTCTTGTAGAAATTAGATATTAAGATTACATCAAACGGTTTGAATGCCTATCCCGATCTATTTGGTACTGTGTGAACCAGTCTAATTTTTAAAGGGAAACAGCTTATTGCTATGGAGGTATTCAATAATCGTATCAGCTGCAATTTCATGTCCGAGCGCATTCCAGTGAACATCATCAATAAAATAAGGGTGAATACCTTTCGCAACAACTTCAGCCAGGCGCGGAGTAGTATCAATAAATTCAATACCATGTTCAGCACACCACCTGGCCAGCGCCTCCGGAAGTGGAGCGACATCCCAGCCTGCAATGCTCGTCGTCGGGTCTACCTCAATATAGTCTCTGTAGATTCTGTACTTACGAGGAATGTAGACAACAACGAAATCAGCGGCACCCTCGTTACTCAGGTGCTTCGCTGTTATCAGGGTATCAGTTGCCACATCCCATTGGTGGTCTGTCCAGGGATCAGAGGTCTGGCCAAAATACACCCGCTCACGTTTACTGTCATTGCGTGGAAACAACCCGGACTTGTCAAAGGCAATACTGCCCGGGCGAATCCGGAAAACGGTTGACAGGATATTGGACGACGCGACAAGTAAATTTCTCGTAAACAAACGATTCGTCAGAGGCTGCGCTTCAGCGGGCTGCCCGAAATTCTCAAGGTCTTTCTCATACGCATCAACGTCGCGAAGGTCGTTTCCACCAAACAGCGCCCAGACAACAAGCTTCGGCGATAGTGGCAATGCATACCTTTTGAGGACTTCAAGCTCCTGTTTAAATCCGTAGGCTATTTGTCCAAGATTAACTGTCGGGACATTCAGCCTGCTCTCCAGCAGCTTGACCAGTGACTTATCCAGCGGGATTATTGCTGCCTCGACAAAGGAATCACCAATTACCGCAATATCCGCATTCTGATATTCCCGGTCATTTCTAAAACCGTTACTATCGTACTGGACGTCAACCTTGTATCGGTTTGGATGTGGTATTCCCAGGTGCGCCAGGTTGCCAACAACCTCGCCTGAGAACGAACTGCCTGGCCAGTGTTTGTGTATTAAAACGTGATCGGGTTCATTTATTTTTGTACTCAGGTGCAAGGCATCCTTTGATACGCCGGTACCGAATATTTTCTGGTAGTCAAAACCAAAGAATAAAGCAGGGATCTCCAGCAATAGCAGGCATATTCCAGTACTTATAAAGGCCGTCAAGACAGAGAGTGCCTTGTGTCGTACACCCTTCTTCCCGAGCAGGATATATACGATCGAGACAGCGCATGCAGTAATAAAAAGATTCAGGCACATGCGCCGGAAACTGTACAATCCGAATATCTCGGCATTCCAGTTTGTTACTGTCAGCCACCATACTACTGGCACCAGCATCAATATAATCAGAGACAGGCCCCAGCGACCGGTTTTACCTGTTTTCGTCATAAGACATTGTCTTGAACGGGCATCAGCTCATGCCTGCCTGTTAGGCGTCAAGTTTATTCCTGATAACTTTCACCATTTCACCGACATTTTTCATGTTGGCTACTTCACCAGTACTGAATTTAACGCCAGTAAACCTGCCCTCGATAGCTACCAGGAGCTGAATATTGGACATCGAGTCCCACTCGAGAATATCTTCTGCTGTGGTCTCGGGACCAATTGTGATTTCATCATCATCAAATACTTCCCGGAACACTGA
>JAOULY010000445.1 GCA_029881775.1 Gammaproteobacteria bacterium | reverse complement strand
CCCTGCTTTATAATGCCTGGACTCCAACCTGTGCCGGGATGGCGGTTATCTGGTTGAAACCGGAAATTATGCAAATGTAGGGTGCGCCGTGCGCACCAGTCGCTGCTGCATGTATCTCCCGGTGCGCATGGCGCACCCTACGATGTCTCTTTAAAATCAGGTTGGATCCAACCTGACGCCATCGGAGCTGCTGCATCTAGCCGTAGCGGCCTTCAATATAATCAGCGGTTTCGCGGTTTTTCGGCGTCACGAACAAATCACCTGTCACCGTGTGCTCAATCACTTTACCCATAAGCATGAAGATACACTCTTCACTCGCACGTCGTGCCTGCGCCATGTTGTGCGTCACGATCAGGATGGTGTATTTACCGCGCAGCTCCCATATCAACTCTTCAACTGCCTCGGTCCCTTTCGGGTCGAGTGCCGAGCAAGGCTCATCCATAAGCAGTACGGCCGGCTTGACGGGCAGGAGCCGGGCAATACAGAGTTTTTGCTGTTGTTCCAGCGACAGGTTGATCGCCCTGTCATCGAGCCGGTCCTTGACCTGGTCCCAGAGCAATACCTGGCGCAAGGCTGACTCAACGATTTCATCCGCGCTCGCGCGCATACTGCTATCGCCACGGGAATGTATATCATAGCCAAACAGAACGTTTTGCCGGATTGATAACGGCAACGGATTCGGTCGCTGGAATACCATGCCAACCTGTTTGCGGACCTGTATCAGCTCAACATCCGGGTCGTATATATTCTTGTCCAGCACCTCAATAGACCCGTTTATGCGCACATAACCCAGGCGCTCGTTGATCCGGTTGATACTGCGAAGAAACGTGGACTTCCCGCACCCCGATGGCCCGATCAATGACGTAATCATGCCGCTGCGTATGGCCAGGTCGACGTCAAACAGTGCCTGAAAAGTCCCATACCAGAGATTCAGCTTACGCGTCCTGATAGCGTACGCTTGTTTTTCATCAACCATTAACCAAACCTGCCTTCTATATAGTCACTGGTGCGCTTGTCATTGGCCTGCCCGGTAAACAGGTCCTCCGTCTCGCCGATCTCCACGCACTCTCCGTCCAGGAAAAATGCCGTGCGGTCAGCCAGTCGTCGCGCCTGCTGCACCAGGTTGGTTACCAGGATAATGGTCATCTCGTGCTTCAGTTCCTTGAGGACGTCCTCGATACGCATCGTGGTGACCGGGTCTACAGCGATCGAGAACTCGTCAAGCATCAGCAGTTCCGGGTCCTGTGACAGCGCACGCGCAATGGTCAGGCGTTGCTGCTGGCCACCGGACAGCAGGCTGCCCAGCGATCCCAGGCGGTCTTTTACTTCGTCCCACAGTGCGGCACGCGTCAGGCAGCGCTCGACGATCACATCAAGCTCCGCCTTGTTGCGCGTTCCGGCCAGGCGTGGCGCCAGTGCCACGTTCTCGTAAACCGTAAGTGGAAGACCGACCGGCAACGGGAAGACCACGCCAATACGTGAACGCAGGGCATAGATATTCCTGAGTTTGTTTACCGCCCGCCCGTTAAACATGACCTGTCCGTCGACACGCATGGACGAATCGAACATATCCATGCGGTTAATCGATTTCAGGAACGAGGTCTTGCCCGCATTGGCCGGCCCGATAATGCCGAATATTTCATTCTTGCGGATGTCCAGGTTGACATTACGCAGCGCAACATCCTTCCCGTAACTGATGGTGAGACCGGATACCTGTACGATTCTGTCCCGTCCCTGGTCCACGGGCCGATCACCGCCAGGCTGCTCACCCGCTTTCACAGTCGGGGCTGTTGCTACCATTTCTTTCTTCCCCGCAGGTACATACGGAAGGCAATGGACAGGCTGTTCATCAACAGGACCATCGCAATCAGCACCAGGGCTACGCCATAGGGCAGGTCTTCCGGCACCCCCGGCACCTGGGTTGCCACTACGAACAGGTGCAGGGACAGCGCCATGGTCTGGTCAAAAACACCCTGTGGCAGGAACGGCGTGAAGAACACCGCGCCGGTGAACATGATCGGCGCCGTCTCACCGGTGGTACGCGAAACCTCCAGGATGACACCGGTCAGAATCCCGCTGATTGCATTGGGCAAAACGATGCGTCGAATAGTTTGCCAACGGGTCGCCCCCATATTCCAGCATGCCTCGCGAAACGCTTGCGGTACCGCACGCAGCGATTCGCGCGTGGCCACGATCACAACCGGAAGCGTCATTATGGCAAGCGTCAGACTGGCGGCCAGGATACTGGTGCCGAAACCGAAAAAGATAACGAAGGCGCCGACACCAAACAGTGCATGCACGATTGAGGGGACGCCGGCCAGGTTGATAATGGCCAGGTTGATGGCGCGCGTG
>JAOULY010000446.1 GCA_029881775.1 Gammaproteobacteria bacterium | reverse complement strand
TACCACCAGGCGCTATGGAACGTCTGTAGTCCGGCATTGTTTATGAGTAACGATTTGCAGCCATATGCAGCCACCATGGTGCACAGAGTGCACCCTCCGCAATCAGACAACACCGCATCGCAGGGTGCGCCAGATCATACAGACGCGCAAACAATACACAGAGTGCACCCCACACACCAAACCGTAGGGTGCGCCATGCGCACCATCCATGCAGACCCGCAAACGGTGCACAGAGCGCACCCCACACAATCGGACAACACCGCATCCCACACACCGAACCGTAGGGTGCGCCATGCGCACCAGATCATACAGAGGAGCAAATGGTGCACAGAGTGCACCCTACGCAATCAGACAACACCGCATCCCACACAACCGAACCGTAGGGTGCGCCATGCGCACCATCCATGCAGACCCGCAAACGGTGCACAGAGCGCACCCCACACAATCGGACAACACCGCATCGTTATAAACGATGCGCAAAATTCACCCCACACACCGAACCGTAGGGTGCGCCGTGCGCACCATCCATGCAGGCGCGCAAACGGTGCACAGAGTGCACCCTACGCAATCGGACAACACCGCATCGTTATAAACGATGCGCAAAATTCACCCGACACACCGAACCGTAGGGTGCGCCATGCGCACCAGATCATACAGAGGAGCAAACGGTGCACAGAGCGTACCCCACACAATCAGACAACACCGCATCATTATAAACGATGCGCAAAATTCACCCGACACATTGAACCGTAGGGTGCGCCGTGCGCACCAGATCATGCAGGCGCGTAAACGGTGCACAGAGCGCACCCCACACAATCGGACAACACCGCATCCCAAACAACCGCACCGTAGGGTGCGCCGTGCGCACCATCCATGCAGGCGCGTAAACGGTGCACAGAGTGCACCCTACGCAATCGGACAACACCGCACCGTAGGGTGCGCCGTGCGCACCGGTCATGGCAGGCGGGCAAATGGTGCACGGGGTGCACCCTCAGTCGGCGACGACTACGGCGTGGTATAGGTAATCACCAACTCTGGCGGATTTAACCCCTCCCGGGAATCGAACAAGGTGTCATTGCGCTTGATCGGAGCGTCGGGTACCAGGATGAGACCCTGGTTCGGGTGCGTCCCGGTGTACCAGGCCTGTGCAAGGGCGGTGACATCCCACTCGAACCAGCCGGTGGCATCGCCCGGCTGACTGGCCTCGACGGCCGGGTCGTAGCTGCCGCCGTTACCACCGCTCCAGGGCGAGGTGCCGTTGGGCTTAAGCCAGTTGGAGCCCATTTCGGACCAGGCCTCGGTAACACGATGTACATCGATGTTCCAGGCGTTATTACCGTTCTCACGGAAGGCGCTCAAGCGCAGCGTGGCGGCTGTAATAGTCGAACCGGCGGGGATGCTCGAGAGGTCAAATTGCACCAGGGCATGCTCCGCGTTATCTCCGCTATCCATTCCAATGATGACATTGTTCTCGCCGCCACGGTTCAATGTCTCACCGGCTTCGATGCGGTTGTCCGCAGTGGCTATCAGCGTGACAGTGACAGGAGCACCGCCGCCACCCCCGCCACCGCCACCACCACCACCACCCGTATTCAGGTAAACATAGCGGTTGTTCGGGCGGTCGCCAAAGAAGTGGTCGCAGGTGTCGGGGTGGATGGCCGCTGCCGCGCCGGTGGGCGCGCCCAGGCTGAACGGCACCAGGTCATACTTCTGGTGCATGGTCAGGCCGGTATCAATAACCAGTGCCGCGCTCTGGCCGGTATCGACCACCAGGAACTTGTCAGTGTTTCTCAGGTGGGCAATACCTTCGGGTGCGATCAGGGTGCCGCCCGTGGACAGCGTAGTATTCTTGGTAAAGCCACTCGCCTGGGACTTGAAGATAACGATGTCGCCGTTGCTCTTGTCGGCCACCGCCAGCTCACCGTCATACGTACCACCCTCGATATAGCTGATACCACCGGCGCTGGTCATACTGTTCAGCGAATGGGTGGTAAAGCTGGCATTGGCCGGCAGGCTCATATCGGAGTAATACAGCGTGCTGCCCTTGACGATGGCCAGGCGCCCCGGGTCAGCCGGGTTGGCGGCCGGCACGAAGGCAATGCCTTCGAGTTGCGACAGGCCGGTGGCATAACTGCCGTCCAGCTCGGTGCCATCCATGCCGACCATCCACAGGATGCCGGAGCCGCCGACCGCGATCCAGGCCCCACCCGGCGGCGAGACCACGCCGCCCAGTGACTGCCCCTCGGGGAAATAGGTGACACCGCGGTTCAGCTGTTGCGGGTAACTGGCGGTGGAGAACTCGCTGACGATGGCCGTCGCGCTGTAGTCGGCATTACAGGCAGTAGCGGCAGC
>JAOULY010000443.1 GCA_029881775.1 Gammaproteobacteria bacterium | reverse complement strand
GGATGCTCCCCGGCCATCGAGGATGCCATCAACCATGTCACCTGCCAGCGCCGCCAGCACAGTGTCGCCGTCGACAGGAGTCCCGGCACCTGTGATCCGGTCACGGGTACGGCGTACCATCTCACCCAGTGCTTCGCTTGCCTTGACGATTTCCGCCACGTTGTCATCGTCAATCACCGTGGTGATCGGGTCAGGGACTGCTAGGCTGCTCAGGCCAAAGCCCAGCTTGCCCATCACATACCCCATTGCTGTATCGACGTTGCTCCGGCTAAGGCCGCCTGGCATGGACTCTGCCACACCCACTATGAGCGTCGAAAACGGGTTGATGTTCACAATCTTGTCTGATGGACTGGTTATCACAGAGACCATCTCGAAATCCGGCACGGTGCCGGTAACCAGGTCTGTACCACCCGTTGCTGAAAGGCGTAACGGGTAATGACTGCCTTTGACCTTGACCAGCCCGCGGAATGACGCGCCGCTGTCACTCGTGAATGTTCCGAGCACATCTCCAGTAGAACTGTAGGCCGTTATCGTTGCACCCGTCACCGGGCCATCACCCACGCTGCCACTTAGCTGGACGTCCGTCACAGTCGCAGCCGTAGCCGCAGACGTAGCCTCGTCTTCCAGTTCCAGCACACAACCAGTCAGGGGTACCAGGACGGCCGCCAACAGAATCAATCGCTTTAACCAGCCCTGTATGTTTTGCAGATTCATCATGCCTGTCTTCTCCACGGTCCCGCCTGTCTGGCCGGGCCCGCAAATGGATACTTCGGAAACTCCATGAAAATCATGCAAGAAATCAGTAACTAAATACGTGTTCAGAGGCACAGCTATCTTGCGAATCAGGTCACAAACAGGGCTAAAAATGAGGAGTAAAGGGGAAAATCACTCAAAACCGGGGTGAGTGGGTGCAAACAGGCGGCCATTGACGACCACTCTCGCTGGTTGGTGGAGAAGCGAAAATACCGATGCTGCGTTACTGCAGGATTACGCGGCCAAACAACGTAACCCGGCTAGCGGGGAAACAGAAAATCCAGCTTAATTCTTCTATCGCCGGGTGAACAGTCGGGTAATGCAGGGTCGCACAACCCCCGTGATGGTTATCTGTTCAGGCAGGCACACAATATGGTTCTCGCATGCGAGAGCCGCTTTCGCGAACCACTGTGACTAGTGAGATCCCCTACCGAGCAATACAACCTCGATAGTCTGTAGCAGCACCAGAAGGTCAAGAAGAATGCTGTAGTTTTTTACATAATAAAGATCGTACTGGAGCTTCTCCAGGCCGTCTTCGTGTGAGGCGCCGTACGAATAGTTAATTTGTGCCCAGCCACTCAGGCCCGGCTTTACGCGGTGTCTTTCATTGTAATAGGGTATAACTTCCGATAGCCGTTCCACGAACTCGGGCCGCTCGGGCCGTGGTCCCACGAAACTCATGTCACCCTTTAGAATATTGTAAAGTTGCGGAATCTCATCAAAGCGAAATTTCCTGAGGACTGCCCCCACCCGGGTTATGCGTGAATCACCCTTGTCTGCCCAGCGGGCAACCCCGTCACGCTCAGCATCGACAACCATGCTGCGAAACTTGTAGATGCTGAATTCCCTGCCATTCTCGCCGACACGGCGCTGACTGTAGAATACGGAGCCCCTCCCCCTGGATTCAATTAATATCGCTAACGTCGACAACACAATTAGTGGCGTAACAACCGGTGTCAGTAACAGGACACAGGAAATGTCAAATAAACGCTTCCACGTCTTCCTGAAATTGTTCACCATAAATCCTTCAGAGAGGAACAGCCAGCTGGGCTGCATGATATCCAGCCGCACCTTGTTCGTATAACGCTCGAAAAAGGTCAGCAAGTCGACCACCAGTACGCCACCCATCTTGCAATCCAGTAGCTCATGCGTCGGCAGACCCTTGCGGCGATCATCCATGGCAAGCACGATGACGTCGATATTCTTCTCCGCCACGAATTTAACAAGCGCACCCGGCGTATTGGCCATACTGATTCCCTTGTTGTCTCCCAGGTCATCGGGCATTGGCATACATGTGATGATATTAAGACCGTCCAGATTGCCTGCTTCCATTTCCTTCTTTACCAGTCCGGCTGTATTTCCAGCACCCAGCACCAGCACCCGCTGTCGCAAGTCATACGTCTGGGTGATTTTCGCGAATATCAGCCGGATCCCCATGATATTCACAAAGCCCACCAGCACGGCCAGGGCAAGTGCCCCGCGACCAAGAAAAAACATCGGGGCGACGTAATAGGTTGCACTGAGTATTACCAGCCCAAGCGCAAAGCTGCCGGCAATGCGCACTGCCAGGATGGTGGGTGACTTGCGAGACTGGCGTTGGTACGCACCAAATGCGATC
>JAOULY010000442.1 GCA_029881775.1 Gammaproteobacteria bacterium | reverse complement strand
TCCCACTCCTTGCCGAGCGCAGCGAACAGGTCGTCGATCTGTTCGTCGCTACTGACGTCGCAGGGCAGTACGATATCCGAACCGCATTCCTTCGCCATCTTGGCGACTCGAGGGGCCAGTTTTTCATTTGGATAGCTGAAGGCGAGTTCGGCCCCTTCCCGCTGCATCGCCTGTGCGATACCCCAGGCAATTGAACGATTGCTGGCCAGCCCGGCGATAAGGGCGCGTTTGCCGCTCATGAATCCCATAGCAGTGTCCCGGTGTTGTGTAATCAGGAAATGCCAGGCCGCATTGGCATGGCTTTGGTGTCGATACGTTACCGGAAAACCGTCGCTGCGGGAAGAGTCTGAAATCATGGTGCCGGCCACTGCGATCGTTATAATAGGTGTCCATGCAAGCAGCGATAGTCGAATGCAACCGGTGGTATATCCCGCATATGGCCCGCTGGTTGCTGGCCTGCACAGTGTTGCTGTCCGCCTGCAGCGATCAGCCCTGGAACCGGCCATATCCTGCCGTGGACGCCGGGCGGAATATTCTCTATTCCTCGTTTTCCGAACGGCCGAAACATCTTGACCCGGCGCAGTCGTACAGCTCCAACGAGGTCACCTTTACCGGCCAGATATACGAGCCGCCACTGCAATATCACTATCTGAAGCGCCCGTATGAGCTGATCGCACTGACAGCGACGGAAATCCCGGTGGCGCGCTATCTCGATGCTGCCGGCAATGAATTGCCCGGCGATGCGCCTGCCGACAGCATTGTCTACAGCTATTACGATATTCATATACAGCCGGGCATCCGCTATCAGCCACACCCGGCCTTTGCCCGTAACGAGCAGGGTGAGTTGCGCTACCATGGTTTGTCCGAGGAAGACCTGGCTGATATCTACGCACTGGAAGATTTCGCCGCAAGCGGTTCGCGCGAACTGACGGCAGCCGATTACGTTTACCAGATAAAACGCCTTGCCCACCCGGGACTGCATTCGCCGATTCTCGGCCTGATGAGTGATTATATTGTCGGCCTTGGCGCGTATGCGAAGACCCTGGAAGCGGCCTGGACGCAGGCCGGTGGCGCGGAGCAGAATGCCTACCTGGACCTGCACCAGTACCCGCTGGAAGGCGCGCAGGAAATAGACCGGTATACCTACCGCATCAAGCTGAACGGTAAATACCCGCAACTGCTGTACTGGCTGGCCATGCCGTTCTTCGGCCCGGTGCCGGCAGAGGCGGATGCCTTCTATTCGCAACCCGGTATGAAGGCGCGCAGGAAATAGACCGGTATACCTACCGCATCAAGCTGAACGGTAAATATCCGCAACTGCTGTACTGGCTGGCCATGCCGTTCTTCGGTCCGGTGCCGGCAGAGGCGGATGCCTTCTATTCGCAACCCGGTATGAAGGCGCGCAATATTACGCTCGACTGGTATCCGGTCGGGACCGGTCCCTACATGTTGACGGTGAACAATCCGAACCGGCAAATGGTGCTGGAGCGCAACCCGGAATTTCACGGCGAAAGTTATCCTGGCGAAGGCGAGCCGGGCGACCGGGAAGCCGGACTGCTTGAAGATGCCGGCAAGCCCCTGCCGTTTATCGATCGCATAGTATTCAGCCTGGAGAAGGAAGATATCCCGTACTGGAACAAGTTCCTGCAGGGTTATTATGATTCATCGGGAATATCTTCCGACAGTTTTGACCAGGCGGTCAGTATTGGTGCCGGTGGTGAGGTCTCCCTGACTGACGACATGCGTGAGCAGGGCATACAACTCAATACCGCGGTTTCAACGTCAATCTATTACACCGGTTTCAATATGCAGGACCCGGTGGTTGGCGGCAATACGGAGCGCGCACGCAAGCTGCGCCAGGCAATCTCGATTGCCATCGATTTTGAGGAATATATTTCCATATTCATGAATGGTCGTGGCATCCCTGCGCAGGGGCCGGTTCCGCCCGGTATTTTCGGTTATGTAGACGGTAATGCGGGAATCAACACGCATGTGTACGAGGTGACAGACCGGGGTCCGCGACGCAAATCAATTGAAGTCGCACGTCGACTGCTGGCCGAGGCCGGTTACCCCGACGGGCGCGATATAGAAACCGGCAAGCCCCTCGTATTGCATTTCGATACCGCGTCGGCAGGTCCGGACGCCAAGGCAAGACTGGACTGGCTCACCAAGCAGTTTGCCAAGCTGGATTTGCAGCTGGTCATCCGGGGAACCGAGTACAACCGTTTCCAGGAAAAGATGCTCAAGGGCACGGCGCAGATATTCCAGTGGGGCTGGAATGCCGATTACCCCGACCCCGAGAATTTCCTGTTCCTGCTGTATGGACCGAACAGCAAGGTTGAATTGAATGGCGAGAATGCCGCCAATTACCGTAAT
>JAOULY010000441.1 GCA_029881775.1 Gammaproteobacteria bacterium | reverse complement strand
GTCACGATCCGGCGTTCGTGACAACTCATAATCAAGTTCGACAGATATGCAAGGAAAACGGCGGCAATCATTTTCCCGGCTATGCCTGGATTTGCGATCCGTAGTGTTTCAGAACGGCCTGGAACGCGCCTGCTTCGGCGGGAACATCCCGCCAGCAAGTAACTCCCGATCTGCGACGTTCGACCAAACCAGGCAATACAGGCGATTAGCTATTATGCCGGCCAGGCACATAATAAAAATACTAACAAAAAGCCATGCCTTAGAGCATGGAAGACGATTAGTAATTGTTTATCCCTGATGCTTTTGTCTGTATTAGATACAGGTCTGCAACATTACATGCATCGTTAAATGGAATATTCGGTATTCCTGCAACGAGTGGTGCAACATTACAACTCGCCAGCTGACCTTTTGTGAGCGTAATCATGCCCTGCGCAGCGCGCGCTGCCATGAGTACATCTACAACATCTACAATTGCATCATTATTGATATCACCCCATACCGGAAACACATATGCATCCAGCGGATCATGTCCCGACGTGTGAAGTCACCCGCTCCCATCCGGTATAGCTTTTACAAATGTTGGAAACACAAAAGTCGAAGCGATCTCCGCGAACTCAAGCGTGAACGGACCGGTCGGGATCGCTCCCGGGACAGGATCTGGTAAAGGCGGTGGATTATGGCTTGCCTGCGTTAAGGCGGGAATGGAAATACTTGCAATAAATACAATCAATTTAATTCTATTCACGAGCACAAGTACCCCGGCTAAAAGTAACATGCATGATATGAATAAATAGCCTTGCAAAATGCAAATCAATTAGCTGATCTGTATTTAAATATTGTCCATACTCATAAGCCTGTCGAAAGCTTTCCTGTCTAACATCTACCTGAATAAAACAGGTATCGCTTGACTGGAGACCTGTTTGAGCATCATCACGGATATATGAATAGAACAATGAAATACTTTATATAAAAGTCCTTTACCGGATCCGCCGGTTCCCGACACCCCGTCCTTGTCAGCTTGACATGCAGTCAGTCTGATCGAATTTATCAACCCCCGAGGTTGTCGAGGTCCGGGCCCATGCAACATGCAAGACTTTCAAAAATCCTCTGCTGCCAGTATGTAGGCATACGATCCTTTGCCACCGCCACCGCGCGCATACACCTTGTCTGCAACTTCATGGATACGGTTCAGCGCGGCATCGAAGGCCTGCAGAAAGCCCGACTCGGCGTCACTCATGTCCGGACACAGCCGTTTGAGTGCGTCCATTCCCACGAAGAATGAGATCTCGATGGTGCTGTCATACCCCCAGAAACAGACGCGGCGGTGGCTGGCATCGAAACTGCGGCTCGGGTTCGGGTAACTCAACTTCATCGCCGCTCACTCACAGCCGCCCGGCCCGAAACGCTATCACCGCCGGGACTCATGCCTTTCAGGAATTTAAACAGGTCGCTGTCCGTGGACAGAACCAGGGTCGTGTTTTCGGCGATAATGGACTTGTAGGACTGCATGGTGCGCGTGAATTCATAGAACGCTACCGCTTCGGCGTTCTTGTTGTAGGCCTGTGCGTAGATTTCGGTAGCCTTCGCGTCCGCCACACCACGGATCTCCTCGACCTGCCGGTAGGCCTCGGACTGTATCTTGTTCAGGTCGCGTACCCGGTTGCCACGAATCCTGGCAGCCTCGCCGTTACCTTCTGACAGGAAGCGTTCCGCGATCTGGCGGCGCTCGCTGATCATGCGATCATAGATCTTCGGGCGCACACTTTCGTTGTAGTTGATCCGCTTGAAGCGTATATCGAGCAACTCGATCCCGAATACCCGCACCTTTTCAGCCGCCGCGGTAAAGATCTCCTGCTCGACCAGCTTGCGTCCCTTCTGGATCGGTACCAGCGACCCCATATCCGGTTCCGCCTCCGTCAACAGCGCGTCACGCAGCGGCACCCGATCCTTCGTGGTGCGGATTATCTCGATCAGCTCGTGCTTGGCAACCGCGTTGCGAGTCTCGCTACCCAGGATATCGTCGAGGCGGGACTGGGCACTGCGCTCATCGCGCAGGCGCAGGAAATACTGCAGCGGATCGGTAATCCGCCAGCGGGCAAACAAGTCGACCGAGATGTAGAGCTTGTCCTTGGTGGGCATATCCGACGGATTGCCGTCCCACTCAAGTACCCGCTTGTCTATCGGGTTGATTTCCTGGATGAACGGCACCTTGACCTTCAGGCCGGCAGACGTCACAGGTTCGCCGACCGGCTTGCCGAACTGGGTAATGATCATCTGCTCGACTTCGTTGACCGTGTAGATGGAGCTCATCAGGACATATGCCCCTATGACCAGCACCGCCAGCATGGCTATTTGTTTGTTCATGGCTGCCCCGCCT
>JAOULY010000440.1 GCA_029881775.1 Gammaproteobacteria bacterium | reverse complement strand
GCTTTTAACGAGTAATTCTCCATATTCGCGCCGTTCCGACTCGCTGAGGCGGCGCAGTTTCTCTTCGTCGCTTAAATAATTTATACGTAAATCAATGAATTGTCTCTGTATCTCGTTCAGGTAGCCTTGCAGGTCCGGTAACAATTCCGGCGTTTCCACATCCGGTGACCAGGCCGCCAGGCGGTCCAGGAAGCGCCCTTCCTCGCGATCACGCCAGTGTTCCAGCAGCGCGGCGGTATTCAGTCCCGGGCGCTGCTGCAAGAGTGACAGCAACTCTGTCAGTAATGTGACCCCGGGCAGGTCGCATTGTTGCAGGAAGCTCGTGTCACCGACGGCCAGCGCCAGGTCCGGCTGGTAGAGCAGGATCTCGATGGCCTTGCGTACGACACTTTTGCCGCCGCCGGTGGCCGGGCGCTGGGCGGGGCGGGCCTTCGGCATTTCGGGCGGCGGCGCCTGTTCCAGGTGCCCGCTCAGGGAGTCGGTGCGCGTGTGCGCCAGTTCCGCGAGGCGTTCGACCATCAGCTGTCGAAACATGCTGTCCGGTAATTTCGCCAGCAGTGGTTTCGCCTCGTTCACCAGGCGGGCACGACCGTCGATGCTGTCGATATCAAGCTGGCCGGACATGCGGTCAAAGAAGAAATCGGACAGGTGGGTTGCACTCGAGACCTGCTGCTCGAATGCTTCGCGACCGATTTTACGGATCTGCGTATCCGGGTCTTCACCGTCGGGGAGAAACAGGAAACGTGCCTCGCGACCGTCGCGCAGTACCGGCAGTGCGTTTTCCAGTGCGCGCCACGCCGCTTCGCGACCGGCACGGTCGCCGTCAAAGCAGAACACGACTTCCGGGACGGTCCGGTACAGGCGTTCCAGGTGTTCGCGCGTGGTTGCCGTGCCAAGCGTGGCAACGGCATACCCGACGCCGAACTGGGCCAGTGCGACCACGTCCATATAACCTTCAACGACAAGAATGCGATCAAGTTGGCGGACGGCCTTGCGTGCCTCGAACAGCCCATAGAGTTCCTGTCCCTTGTGAAACACCGGTGATTCAGGACTGTTCATGTACTTGGGCGTGCTGTCGTCCAGCACACGTCCACCGAAACCGATGGTACGACCGCGGCGGTCACGAATCGGAAACATGATGCGGTCACGAAAACGGTCGTAGGCGCCTTCCTTGCCTTCACGCTGGACCGTCAGGCCGAGTTCCAGCAACAGTTTTCGTGTCGCTGCATCGTCACCCGCTGCAGCCGGCAGGTTTTCCCAGCCGGGTGGTGCATACCCGATGCCGAAGCGTGCCGCGATTTCTCCGCTCAGCCCGCGCTGCTTGAGGTATTCGACGGCATTACCCGCCTGCGGGTGGCTGCGTAACTGTTCCTGGTACCAGGCGGAAATCTTTTCCAGCAGGGCATAATGCGGCTGCGTGGAGGGGCCGCTGCGGACATTGCCTTCCTCGTGCGGGACTTCCAGTCCGGCGCGGTGGGCGAGTTCCTCCACCGCTTCGACGAACTCCATGTGTTCGTAATTCATCAGGAAAGAGATGGCGGTGCCGTGTTCGCCGCAACCGAAGCAGTGATAGAACTGCTTTACCTGGCTGACGGTAAACGAGGGGGTCTTCTCGTTATGGAACGGGCAGCAGGCCTTGTACTCGCGCCCGGCTTTTTTCAGCGGCACGCGCGTTTCGATGATATCGACGATATCGGTACGGGTGAGCAGTTCGTCGATGAATGTCTGTGGGATACGACCGGCCATGGATACTAGGGTAAAAGGGATATCGCGGATTGGGAAGTAATATAGACAATAAGTCCCGCGCAAAGCCGCCTGGGCGCGAAGAAAGGCAAAAATCAACCAGGCACAGGGAGATTGTGCAGGTCCGGGTCCGGCCCACTCCTGTTATTTATAGAAACATCGTAGGGTGCACCATGTGCACCGGGGGATACTTGCGGCAGCGGCTGGTGCGCACGGCGCACCCTACATTTGCTGCATGATGGTTTGGGTTGTTTTCTTGTCTGAACTACTGCAGAAAATGCAGTAATGATTGCTTTAGTGCCCGACGGACTTCGCAAGTAATAATTTATAGCCTGGAACGAGGCTTGCTTGGCGCCTTGGCGTCTTTCGGTAACTGCTCCTGCGTTACTCTACCTCCTGCATCCCTGCAGTCGTGCGCGAGACAGGGTCTCGTTACTGCAGGCGAGTAACTTACAGCAGTCTCCCCGGATTCCACTGCGTTGCATCCGGGCTACGGTACTGCAGGCCCGGGTTCCGACCACTCCCGTCGTTTAAAGAAACATCGTAGGGTGCACCATGTGCACCGGGGGATACTTGCGGCAGCGGCTGGTGCGCACGGCGCACCCTACATTTGCTGCATGATGGTTTGGGTTGTT
>JAOULY010000050.1 GCA_029881775.1 Gammaproteobacteria bacterium | reverse complement strand
GACGTTCGGGCAGTCCGCCAGTGCCTTGTCGACATTGCCTTTCAGCGGGATGGTCTTGCCGCCACGAATGCCTTCGTCGGCCGTGATGACTGTCCGGCAGTCAGAGTCGAGGATGCGGTCCTTGATAGACTCCGGTGAGAAGCCGCCGAAAACAACGGAATGTATTGCGCCGATACGGGCGCAGGCGAGCATTGCATAGACCGCTTCGGGGATCATCGGCATGTAGATGCAGACGCGGTCACCCTTGCCGATGTTCCTTGCCTTCAGCGCATTGGCAAAACGGCAGACATGTTCATACAACTCGCCGTAACTGATTTTTGCGTCATCGGCCGGGTCGTCGCCTTCCCAGATCAGCGCAGTCTGTTCGCTGCGTTTCTCGAGATGCCGGTCCACGCAGTTGTAACAGGCATTCAGCTTGCCGCCTTCGAACCAGCGGATATGTCCCGTTGAAAAATCCCAGTCGAGCACATTGTCCCAGCGTTTTTCCCAGGAAACGAACTTGCCTGCCTGTTCCGCCCAGAAACCGGCGGGGTCCTCGACGGACTGTTTATACAACGCCTGGAATTGTTCTGCGTTGATAAGTGCGTTGTCGGAAAAGGTTTCCGGGACATCATAGATCTTGCTGTCAGACATGTTGTTCTCCGATTGTGTCCGCGCGCGGCTGCTAACCGTGATGTTCGATTATAGCCGCGTCGGTGCCGGTGCCAACAGTCATCCACCCGGTATAGCAGGTGCTTCGAGTTCGCGCTGTCGGGGGAGGGCGGTGATATCCCAGTTTTTCGCGGCCCATTGCAGCAGTTCTTCCTGGCTTGCATGTGCCACCTGCCCGGGTAATGGCTGGCGCAGGAATGTCAGTGCGGCAATCAGTGCCTGGTTGCCATTGTCACTGATGACAGCGGGGGCGTTTGTCTGCTTGCCGAGTTTTTCCTGCTGGCTTGTGACGGCGATCGGCAGGTGCAGGTAGCGGGGTTCAGGCAGCGCGAGCAGCTGTTGCAGATATCGCTGGCGTGGCGTTGAAATCAACAGGTCGGCGCCGCGGACAATGTCGGTGATGCCCTGTTCAGCATCGTCGACAACCACGGCCAGCTGGTAGGCGTGCAGCCCGTCAGCGCGCCGCAGTATGAAATCGCCCACTTCGCGTCCCAGCTGCTGGCGGGTCTCTCCCTGCAGCCGGTCGTTGATGCAGGCAAGGTGATCGTTGACGCGTACGCGTAACGCGCGCGCCGGGCGGCCGGCCGGCAGGCCGTTGCGGCAGGTGCCGGGGTAAATGTGTTGCTGCCCTTCGGGGCTGCTGTCGGCAATCTCGCTGCGCGTGCAGGCGCAACCGTACACAAGCCCCAGGTCCGTCAGCCGCTCAAGCGCCGCGTCATACAGGGCATGCCGCGTGCTCTGGTAGACCACCGGGCCATCCCAGTGAAGCCCGAATGAAGCCAGTGTTTTCAGGATGTCATCAGCAGCGCCCGCGACCTCGCGGGGCCGGTCCAGGTCTTCCATGCGGACCAGCCATTCCCCGTTGTGGTGACGGGCATCCAGAAAACTGCCCAGTGCTGCAACCAGCGAACCGAAGTGCAGCGGGCCGGTGGGGGACGGTGCAAAACGTCCCCGGTAGTGAGATGTCGCGGCCATGTTTACAGGGATGACCTGGCGCGGCATTTAATATTCACAAAAAAGCCGGCGTGCGCCGGCTTTGTTTTCAGGTGAGTACACATGGCGGCGATTAACCCATCTGTTTTTCCCTGATCTCGTCAAGAATCTTGCAGTCGATGCAGAGTGTGGCAGTGGGACGGGCTTCAAGTCGTTTGACGCCGATCTCGACACCGCAGGCCTCGCAGTAACCGAAATCGCTGTTTTCCAGGTGGTTGATCGATTCATCGATTTTCTTGATCAGCTTGCGTTCCCGGTCACGGGCGCGCAGTTCCATGCTGAATTCGGATTCCTGCGTGGCACGGTCGTTCGGATCCGGAAAATTGGCGGCATCGTCCTGCATGTGGTGTACGGTGCGGTCGACTTCTTCCATCAGGCTTCTCTTCCAGGTCAGCAGGATGTTCCTGAAGTGCGCGACCTGCGCATCATTCATGTACTCCTCGCCTTTCTTCTCCCGGTATGGCTCGATACCGGGTACCGGGCCTATCTGGGAAGTGCCGACGCGCCCCGGTTTTCTCGCCGGTGCCTTGCTTGCCGCGGGTGCCTTGCGCGCCGTGGTTATTTTCTTCGCGGCAGGCGTTTTCTTTGCAGGAGCTTTCTTCCTGGCAGGGGCTTTTTTAGCGGCCGCTTTTTTTGGCGCCGCTTTTTTAGCTGCAGTCTTTTTAGCCGCAGCCTTTTTAGGCGTCGACTTTTTCTTTGCCGTTGTCTTGGACTTCACTGCTTTCTTCTTTGCAGCCATGTAAACTGTCCCGAGCGCATACGCGCTTAACTCGCTGTTTGTGCAGGATTTAAAGTTCAGATTTTCGCGGTTGCAGGTATAATGACCTGTCCGGAATATCTATAGGGGCGTTATTTATACGCCACTTTCTGCATTAGTCAAGGACGCTGGATTGCAGGAAATCAGGGTGAAAATTTTGCCATGCTCGCATTCGGCCCGTTATACCGTCGAAGGCGATTAAACTTCAGGGAGAGGCGACACATGCAATCCGAATTACAGGCGCTGTTACTCGATGTTGACGGGACACTTGCTGATACCGAAGACATACACCGACAGGCCTTCAATGCCGCATTTGCCGAAGCCGGCCTCGACTGGGTGTGGGACCAGGCGCTGTATGGCGAACTGCTGGCGGTAACCGGCGGCAAGGAGCGTATTCGCTATTTTCTCGAGCGTGAACGTCCCGGCTACCGCTTGCCAGAGGATGGTGACGGTTTCATCGCCGAGCTGCACGCCAGCAAAACACGCTACTACGTCGGCGCCCTCGGTCGTGGTGCGGTTCCGTTGCGTCCCGGCGTAGAACGCCTGTTGCAGGCAGCGCGCGCGGCGGGGTTAAGACTGGCGATCGTGACGACCACAACACCGGACAATGTCACAGCCTTGCTTGAGCATTCATTCAGCGAGCCGGCCACGGACTGGTTCGAGGTGATCGCCGCCGGCAGCGTGGTGCCGAAGAAAAAACCTGCACCGGATATCTATGACTACACGCTTGAACGGATGGGCCTGTCGCCGGATGCATGTATCGCCATCGAGGACTCGCTGAACGGACTGCAGTCCGCGGCGGCGGCCGGTGTCGCCAGCCTGATAACCGTGAATCCCTATACCGCGCAACAGGACTTCAGCGGCGCGCTGGCCGTGCTTGATCAACTCGGCGAACCCGGCCAGCCGTGTCATCTGCTGGCCGGCGACTGCGCGCCCGCTGGAATGGTGGACGTGGCGTACCTGCAGCGACTGCACCAGCTGAATCAACGGGTCATGCCCGCCTGAGCGGGGATTGCATGCATATTGCAGACCGCATGGATGCCATCCAGCCATTTCATGTGATGGCGTTACTGGCGCGTGCGCGTGCGCTTGAGTCTGCCGGCCGCTCCATTGTCCACATGGAAATCGGCGAGCCGGATTTTATTACGCCGCAGCCGGTGATCGACGCCGGCCTGGCCGCGCTTGCTGCCGGTATTACACACTACACGCCGGCCACCGGTCTGCCGCAGCTGCGGGAACGCATTGCCGGCTTTTACCAGTCACGTTACGGCGTCAGTGTCGCGGCTGAACGTATCGTGATTACGCCGGGCGCATCGGCGGCCCTGCAACTCATCATGGCCATGCTGGTCAACCCGGGTGAGCGGGTGCTGATGGCAGACCCGGGCTATCCGTGTAACCGGAATTTCGTCTACCTGCTGAATGGCGAGCCGGTCGGTATCCCGGTCGACGCCGGTTCCGCCTACCAGCCGACAGCACGACAGGTCGAGCAGTACTGGGATGATGCAACGGTGGCCTTGCTGGTTGCCTCGCCATCCAATCCAACCGGCACGGTGCTGGATACAGAAACATTGCGTGGCTACCATGCCGTTACCTCGCGGCATGCCGGCGCGCTGGTTGTCGATGAGATTTATCACGGTCTGACTTATGAGCATCAGGCGGAAACCGCCCTGTCGATTGCCGACGACGTGACGGTGGTCAACAGTTTCTCGAAGTATTTCGGCATGACAGGCTGGCGTCTCGGCTGGCTGGTGGTGCGGGATGAGTTCGTTGCGGGTATCGACAAGCTGGCGCAGAACCTGTTTCTGGCAGCACCGACGGTTGCACAGCACGCCGCGCTTGCGGCGTTCGGGGATGAAAATATTGCCATCCTCGAAGCACGCCGCGCGGCGTTTCGTGAGCGACGCGATCTGCTGTTGCCCGCGTTGCGTGATCTCGGCTTCGATATACCGGTGACTCCGGATGGCGCCTTTTATCTTTACGCCGGCTGCAGCCGTTTTACGGACGACAGTTACCGGTTCTCGATGGACCTGCTGGAACAGGCCGGGGTGGCGATTACGCCGGGCCTCGACTTCGGGCACTACCGGCCGGAGGCGCATGTGCGTTTCGCCTATACCACGTCGCTGGAAAACCTCGAGGAAGGGATCAACCGGCTGGCTGCGTTTGTGAACCGGATCTGAATTCGCCAACCCACATGGCGGTGGCACCGGCGACCGCCACCGGCATGGCAAGAAAATTCAGCAGCGGGATCATCGTCATCAGCAGTGTGCCGCCACCGAAGCCCCAGGCGAGTATGCGCCGGCCACGCAGCAGTTTGCGCTGCGCCGAAAACATCAGCCTGTGGTTGGCCATCGGGTAATCGGCATACTCGATGGCCAGCATCCACGCGCTGAACAGCGCCCACAGTAGCGGTGCAGCGAGGTTGACACCCGGCACCAGAAACAGGATGCCCATCGGTACTGCACGCAGCACGAAGTACAGCAACTTGCGCAGTTCCGATAACAGGCTGGGGAGCACATCTTTCAGCAGCGCCTGCCAGCCACCGGTGTCGATTGCCTGTCCGGTCAGGTGTTGTTCAACCGCTTCGGCCAGCATGCCATTGAAGGGTGCGGCCACCAGGTTGGTCAGAATCGAAAAACTGTAAAACACCACCAGCACACCGGCCAGCGCAAATATCGGCCATGCCAGGTAACGCAACCAGTCCAGCCAGCCCGGAATTTTCGCCAGCAGCGAATCAACCATGATGTCCAGCCACCAGCCAAGCGCAAACAGCGCGCCACTGAATACCAGTATGCTGACCAGCAGGGGGACCGCCACGTAGCGGCGCAGGCCGGGTTGGCGAATCAGGCGGAAACCTTCCAGCAGGTAATGAAAGCCGGAATGACGTGTGGGTTTGCCAGGCATGTTCAGGAGGCTGCAGGCGCGGATCGCATCCGCGATATTCTATCGTGTATTCGCGTACGCAGCGCGATCTACGGCGAATTGCTCCGCATCGCCAGCAGCGCCGCACCGTAAGCGGCTTCCTGCTGCCCTGCAGTCAGGACCGGCACGCCCAGTGCCCGCTCGCGCATCAGCCGCCAGCCTGCGTTGACTGCGCCACCGCCAGTCGTAAGGATGCGTGTCGGCGCCGGAGCGCCAAGCGCCTCCAGCAACGCATAACCGCGTGCTTCAATGGCTGTGAGGCCTTCCAGGATGCCCTGGAAAAATACCGCATCATCAGCCGGTCGTGGGGTTAGCCGGGGTGCCAGCGACGGGTCGTTGACCGGAAACCGTTCACCGGTCGCCGGTAGCGGGTAGTAGTCCAGGCCGGTTGGCCGGTCGATTTGCAGGCTGGCCGTATAGCGGTCAATTGCCTCGCGATCGAAGAACTGTGCCAGCACGGCGCCGCCGCTGTTGGATGCCCCACCGACCAGCCAGTGATCGCCGAGACGCTGGCTGTATACGCCATGCTCCGGGTCCGAGACGGGGTGTTCAGACAGTATTTTCAGGACCAGCGTGCTGCCAAGCGCCGTGACCGCGTCGCCGCGACCGGCGCCGGTTGCGATGAAGCTGGCCGTGCTGTCGGTGGTGCCGCTGACCACCCGTGTGTCCGGGCGAAAGCCCCAGCGCTGGCAGGCGTCCGTGGTGAGCGGTCCCAGGTTGTGTCCGGCCGGTACCACGTCCGGCAGCAGGGCAGCCGGGACCGGCAGTTGCTGTAACCAGTCGGGCCAGCGGCGCGCGCTCGGGTCATAGCCCAGTTTGAGGGCATTGTTCTCGTCGCTGACCCCGAAACGTCCGCACAGTCGACCGGTCAGCCAGTCAGCCTGGTGCAGCGCATGCGCGGCCTGGTCAGCAGCGGGTGTATCAAGCAGCCACAGCAGCTTGGCGAGGCTGGCGCTGGCGCCGTGTGCCGCTGCTGCGACCGGTGCCACGGCCGCCACGTCAGCGGCCGCCTTACGTGCGCGGCTGTCGTTGTACATCAGCGCCGGGGACAGGGGCCGCCCGCTTGCATCGCAGAGCAGCAGGGTTGAGGAGGTGCCATCGATGCAGATTGCGCGGATACGGGACAGGTCGAGGCGTGTGCCGAGGCGGTCGAGGCAGTCGCCCAGTGCCGTCCACCAGATTTCCGGCCGCTGTTCCACCGCGCTATCCCGGCGCAGCGGGGCCGGCAGTGCCTGGCGCACCGTTTCCAGCCACTGGCCATGCCCGTCAATGACGCAGCAGCGACAGCCTGATGTACCGAAATCAATGCCCAGGTAGGCGTCCATGAGAGTCCCGGGAACGCGTGGTTGAGGTCTTAATTACTTCAATATCAATATGTTATGGAAGGTCTACCGGTGCGGGTGGCTGCCAGTCCGGTTGGCGGTGCTCAACGACGACATCGGTGTAGATACCGCCACGGACCATGAATTCCGCGCGCAATTGCATGTAGCGGGGCTGGCAGGCCGTCACCAGGTCGGCCAGGATCCGGTTGGTGACCGCTTCGTGGAACGCGCCCTCGTCACGCCAGGACCAGACATAGAGCTTGAGTGACTTGAGCTCAACGCATTTCCGGTCCGGCACGTAGGCAAGGTGCAGGGTGGCGAAGTCCGGCTGGCCGGTTTTCGGACACAGGCAGGTAAACTCCGGCATCCGGATGCGTATGGTGTAGTCCCGCTCCGGGTGCGGATTCGGGAAGGTCTCGAGGTCCTTGCTGGGTAGAGTCGACATGCGGGCACCATACAAGACACAAGATGATGGGTGCAAGGAATTCCCGATAACAAATGGTTGTATATTCCGGTCCTGATCGAGTACATTTAGCGCCCATGCGGTTGTCCAAGATCAAGCTGGCCGGTTTCAAGTCCTTCGTCGACCCGACCACGATCCACTTGCCGAGTAATCTCGTCGGCGTTATCGGCCCGAACGGGTGCGGTAAATCCAATATTATCGACGCGGTGCGCTGGGTGATGGGGGAGTCCTCCGCCAAGAACCTGCGCGGCGATTCGATGACGGACGTCATCTTCAATGGTTCGAACGGGCGCAAGCCGGTCGGTCACGCCAGCATCGAACTGGCGTTCGATAACAGCGACGGTACCATCGCCGGGCAGTATGCCGGCTACAACGAGATCTCCATTCGACGCCAGGTATCACGCGACGGGACATCCAGCTATTTCCTCAACAATACCAAGTGCCGGCGGCGCGATATCACCGATATTTTCCTCGGCACCGGCCTGGGTCCGCGCAGTTACTCGATCATTGAACAGGGCACAATCTCGCGCCTGATAGAAGCCAAGCCGGATGACCTGCGTGCATTCCTGGAAGAGGCGGCGGGCATATCCAAGTACAAGGAACGCCGGCGTGAAACCGAAACCCGTATCCGTCACACGCGCGAAAACCTCGACCGTCTGAATGACCTGCTCGAGGAAATCGACAAGCAGCTGGAGAAACTCAAGCGCCAGTCGCGCGCCGCTGAGCGTTACAAGGAACTGAAGGAAGAAGAACGCCAGGTCAGCGCGGAATTGCTGGCGCTGCGTTACAACGCCATGCATGAACAATGCAGCGAGCGGGAACGGCTGCTGAGTGAGCGCCAATTGGCGCTGGAGGCCGAAACGGCCGAGCAACGCAAGATCGAAAGCGAACTCGAAACATTGCGTCAGAACCTGACGGAGGCCAACGACGCGTTCAATGCCGTGCAGGGCAGTTATTACAAGCTCGGTTCGGACGTTGCGCGTGTCGAGCAGGCGATCCAGCATCACCGTGAATCACGCCAGCAGCAGCAACAGGAGCTGAGCCGCGCCGAGGAGACGCTTGCCGAGGTCGAGACACATATCAGGCTTGATAGCGAACGACTGGCCGAACTGTCTGGCAACCTCGAAGTGATCGGACCCGAGTATACGGCGGCGAGCGAGCGACTGGTGTCGTCCAATGCCGCGCTGGCCGAAGCGGAACAGGCCATGCAGTCATGGCAGCTGGAATGGGATGCCTTCAATCAGCGGGTTGCCGAACGCACGCAGTCTGCACAGGTGGAGCGTGCGCGCCTGGATCATCTTGAACGTCACATGCTGCAGCTGGATGAACGTCTTGGTCGCATGGGCAATGAGCAGCAACAACTCAGCAGTCATTCACTGGCGGCAGACATAGAGCAGCTTGCCGCAGACCTCGAGGCGCGTGAATTGCTGGTCGCCGGTGTGCAGGTCAGGCTGGAAACCGCTACCCGCCGGATCAGCGATCTGCGCGAGGGCATGGAGGCGCAGGCGCGCACCCTGACCGGCCTGCAGAGCGAGCATCACGATACGCGTGGCCAGCTGGCCTCGCTGGAAACGCTGCAGCGTGCCGCGCTCGGCCAGCGTTCCGAACAGATCAGCGGCTGGCTGAAAACCCATGGCCTGCAGGCCGCGCCCAGGCTGGCGCAGGAAATACAGGTCGAGGAAGGCTGGGAGCATGCGGTCGAGACGGCGCTCGGTAATTATCTTGAAGCCGTCTGTGTCGATGGGCTGGCTAACGCCGAAAGCGTGCTGGGTAGCCTGACCGAAGGCGATGTTTCACTGTTTGATCTCAGCGCCACGGGCGCAGCAACAGCTGGCGGGCACGCTGGCGTGCCGCTGGCCGACAAGGTGACTGCACCCTGGTCGGTCGGTGCATTCCTGGATGGTATCTATGCCGCTGATTCACTTGGTGCGGCGCTGGCGTTGCGTGACCGGCTGGATACGCATGAGTCCGTCATTACACGGGACGGAATCTGGGTTGGCCGCAGCTGGTTAAGA
>JAOULY010000439.1 GCA_029881775.1 Gammaproteobacteria bacterium | reverse complement strand
CCTCGCCATTCTGGATCAAACTTTTCTACAACCGCTACGGTGACAGGCTCCCAAAGCCACCCGACTGACCTTTATACCGCGCAACAAATACTTCGATACTTACCTGTGCAGCTCGCGAGTTCACGCCCCGCCCCCGGCTCCATGAGCAGTGCCATAGGCCGCACAGCATTGGTCACCTGGTTGGGCCACGGCAGTTACAGTGGACACAGGGGGCGTGGCATAACGAACAACAGCAACAACAGCACGATTTCTGCGGCATAAAAATCCGCCCGGATTGATCAGGATCAAACCATTTACCGGCGGTCATGCAATCATCAGGCACCCAGGGGGGAGGAGATTGGCATGTCAAAAAACCGCTACAAATGGATCAAACGATTCGACGAAATCGGTATCAGGGATATTCCCGATGTCGGCGGCAAGAACGCTTCACTCGGCGAAATGTACAGTCAGCTGACCGACAAGGGCATCAGGGTGCCGGACGGGTTTGCCGTTACTGCCAATGCATACCGCGCTTACCTTGAAGAAAACAAGCTGACAGAGCGCATTTCCGACGCGCTTGCAGGACTGGACATAACAGACGTCGACAGTCTTGCGGTCACGGCCGGCAGTATTCGCGCATGGATCAGCAGCGCCGAATTCCCGGTTGATATTGCCGATGAAATTACCGCCGCATACCGGGAGATGGAAACACGTTACGGCAAGCATCTCGATGTTGCCGTGCGCAGCTCTGCAACCGCAGAGGACCTGCCGGATGCGTCTTTTGCCGGCCAGCAGGAGACCTATCTGAATATCAGCGGCACGGAAAACCTGCTGCTGACATGCCGGCAGGTGCTCGCCTCGCTGTTCACGGATCGCGCGATTGCCTATCGCGTACACAAGGGTTTCGCACACATGGATGTTGCTCTGTCCATCGGCGTGCAACAGATGGTGCGCGCGGACCGCGGGGCTTCAGGCGTCATGTTTACGCTGGATACCGAGAGCGGCTTCCGCGACGTGGTACTGGTTACATCGGCCTACGGGCTGGGTGAAAATGTCGTCGGTGGTGCCGTCAACCCGGATGAATTCCTGGTCTTCAAGCCCACACTGACCGGGAACAACGCGCCGATCATACGCCGCCGCCTGGGCAACAAGCATATCAAGATGATCTACACCGCTGATAACGTCACCGGCCCGACCACAAAGAATGTAGCCGTCCACCGCGATGAACAACAGCGCTTCTCGATCAGTGACCGGGAAGTACTGGAGCTCGCACGCATGGCCGTGGCTGTAGAGAAGCACTACAGCAACTTCCATGGTCATGACCAGCCGATGGATATCGAGTGGGCGCGCGACGGTAACGACGGCAAGCTGTACATCGTCCAGGCGCGTCCCGAGACCGTACATTCCAGTCATGCCAAACATGTACTGAAGACCTACACGCTCGAACGCAAGGGCGAGGTTCTTGCCAGTGGCAGGAGTGTCGGTCGCCAGATCGGTGCCGGCAAGGCACGCATTATTCTCGAAGCGGCGCATATGAACCAGCTGGAACCCGGCGATGTGCTGATTACCGATATAACAGACCCCGACTGGGAGCCGGTTATGCGCAAGGCATCCGCGATCGTGACCAATCGCGGCGGACGCGTCTGCCATGCCGCCATCATTGCGCGCGAACTGGGTATACCGGCCATCGTCGGCACCAATGATGCCACCCTCACCATCAATGACGGCGCCCCCGTGACTGTCAGCTGCGCAGAGGGTGATGTCGGCAATGTTTATGCAGGTGAATTGCCATTCACAGTGGATGAGCAGGCTGCCGACCAGGCAACTCCCGAACACACCGGCATCATGCTGAACATAGGCAACCCCGGCAATGCCTTCGAACTGTCGGCACTGCCAAGCGCCGGTGTCGGGCTTGCACGCATTGAATTCATCATCGCCAACAGCATCGGCATACACCCGCGCGCGCTGCTTGAATATGACAACCTGGACGCCGACACGCGCGCAGCAATCGATCAGCGTATTGCCGGTTTCGACAGCCCGACTGATTTTTATCGTGACTATCTGGCCGAGGGCGTTGCAACCATTGCCGCCGCCTTCTACCCGCGCCCTGTCTACGTACGCCTCGGCGACTTCAAGAGCAATGAATACGCAGCCCTGCTGGGCGGCAGTGCGTTCGAACCACACGAGGAAAATCCCATGCTCGGCCTGCGTGGCGCAGTCCGTTACTATGCACCGGGTTTCGAGGACAGTTTCAAACTCGAGTGCGCAGCCATACACAAGGCACGCATCAGCATGGGCCTCAACAATATCAACCTGCTGATACCCTTCGTACGCACCACCACGGAGCTGGACAAGGTTCTTGAACTGCTGGCTGCTAACGGCCTGGCGCGCGGACAGGATGGCTTG
>JAOULY010000438.1 GCA_029881775.1 Gammaproteobacteria bacterium | reverse complement strand
CGCGCTACACGGCTTACGTTATGATGTGAAGACAGGAACCGATAACCTTTCATGAAGGTCGTAATACACAGGAACGCCAACTGATGAATACCTGCAAATACCGCCATGGCCACGCACTACTGCTGTTGTTGCTGTCAACAACGGCGGTTGCCGGCGAGGCCTATACCTGGACCGACAGCGAGGGCGTCCGGCACTTCAGCGAGTCCGTGCCGGCCGATGTTGCGACAGATGCCGAACCTGTCGAGCTTAAATCCGCACCGGTCATCCCCGGACCGCCGCCCGATCGCTTCCGCTCCATGAGCGACCAGGCCGCCCGTATGCAGGCCGACCGGCTGAAACGCGAACAGCTACGGGAGAAGCGCCGCCAGCTGGCAGCAACCCGGGACGAGAAGGAATACGCCGGGCCGCACGAAGCGGACGGTCAGTCGAATCTCTATCCGTACTACCCTTACCCGGTCTGGTATCCGCCACCCCGTTACCCGCGGCATCCGCACCATGGCCACCCCCATTACCCCCGGCCGCATCCGGGCTTCGAGGCCGGCAAGACCATCACGCAGCAACGTAACGCAGAAGCGCTGCGTAACCAGCGCTGGCACTGGTAACATATGACTGTCTCCCAACAGCGCCTGACTACCCGCTTATGAGCGAAGAAGAGGAAAGCCCGCTAAAGTTTCCCTGCCAGTTTCCCATCAAGGCCATGGGCAGGACGCACTGCAACCTCGACCTGCAGGTGGTCGAGATCGTGCGGCGGCATGCACCGGATATCCCGGAAGGCGCCGTCTACAGCCGCGAAAGCGCGGCCGGCAATTACGTATCGGTCACAGTCGTGGTCAACGCCACCAGCCGCGCACAACTCGACGCCATTTACCAGGAGCTGGTTGACTGCGAGTCAGTCATCATGGCGTTGTAGATTACGTGCAGCCCGCGCACGAGCATCCATCAACGCACACGCCAGCCCTGGTTGTGCGCCGCCCCGGCCAGGTCGACTACACACAGGCGTGGCAATCGATGCAGGCATTTACCGACACGCGTGATGCGCACACCGGCGATGAGCTGTGGCTGCTGGAACACCCGCCGGTCTACACGCTGGGTCGCAACGGCAAGGATGAACACCTGCTGGACCCCGGCAATATCCCTGTTATTCGTGTGGATCGCGGCGGCCAGGTAACCTATCACGGACCCGGACAACTGATTAGCTATTGCCTGATCGACATCCGCCGGCGCCGGCTCGGTGTACAATCGCTGGTTCACGCGCTGGAACAGGCCGTGATCGACCTGCTGGCAGACCACGGCGTCAGCGGCGCGCGCCGTGACAAGGCACCGGGCGTGTACGTGGCCGACAGGAAGCTGGCCGCACTTGGTTTACGCGTCAGGCGGGGCTGTACCTTTCATGGCCTGGCACTGAATGTCGACATGGACCTTGCACCATTTGCCCGCATCAATCCCTGCGGTTACGAAGGACTGGAAGTGACACAGTTGCGCGACCTCGGCATCAAACTGGATGTCGAACAGGCCGGCGAGGCATTCCGCGAACATTTTGAAAGACGGTTAAAACAATCATGAGTGAGAACGAACGCAAGCAGCGCGGTGAAGCCAAGCTGGCACGCATCCCGATCAAGATCGCGCCGACAGAGCGCCCGCAACGCAAGCCTGCGTGGATCCGCGCAAAATCGCCGGCTAACCCGGCAGTCGCACGGCTGAAAGGCGTATTGCGCGACAATCGCCTGCACACGGTGTGCGAGGAAGCGTCCTGCCCGAATATCGGCGAGTGCTTTGCCGGCGGTACGGCGACCTTCATGATCATGGGCGACATCTGCACCCGTCGCTGCCCGTTCTGCGATGTCGCGCACGGCCGCCCGGACCCGCTGGATGACAGCGAGCCGGAAAACCTCGGCCGCACCATTCGTGACATGGGCCTGCGTTATGTGGTGGTCACCTCGGTCGATCGCGACGACCTGCGTGACGGTGGTGCGGAACACTTCACCCGCTGCATCGAGTCCATTCGCACACACAGTCCCGAGATCAAGATCGAAATACTGGTGCCGGATTTCCGCGGCCGCATGGACCGTGCGCTGGACATTTTCGTGGCTACTCCGCCGGATGTGTTCAACCACAATCTCGAAACCGTACCCGGCCTGTATAAAAAAGTGCGCCCGGGTTCGGACTACGAATGGTCGCTGGACCTGCTGCAACGCTTCAAGGCCATGCACCCGCAGGTACCAACCAAGTCCGGCCTGATGCTGGGCGTCGGCGAGACCATCGAGGAAGTCGAACAGGTGATGCGCGACCTGCGCGCACACGATGTCGACATGCTGACCCTCGGCCAGTACCTGCAACCGAGCAAGCATCACCTGCCGGTCGACCGCTACGTACACCCGGACGAGTTTGACCG
>JAOULY010000437.1 GCA_029881775.1 Gammaproteobacteria bacterium | reverse complement strand
TCAGTCCGCGTTCGCCGACCACGGTGTCGTAACCCATTGGCAAACCCTCTATGAAGTCATGGATATGCGCCACCCGCGCCGCCTGTTCAATATCCGCCTGCGTGGCATCCGGGCGGGCGTAGGCAATGTTGTAGTGCAGGGATTCATTAAACAGCACGGTGTCCTGCGGCACGATGCCGATGGCCGCCCGCAGGCTGTCCTGCGTGACCTGGCTGATGTCCTGGCCGTTGATCAGGATACGCCCGCCGGTAACCTCGTAGAAACGGAACAGGATGCGGGCCAGCGTGGACTTGCCGGCCCCACTCGGGCCGACCACGGCAACCTTTTCGCCCGGGTGAATGGTGAAATTGATGTCGTGCAGGATAGGCCGGTCTGCTTCATAGGCGAACGAGACGTGTTCGAAGCGGACTTCCGCCTGTCCCGGATCCAGCGTCGTTGCGTCGGGCCGGTCGACGATTTCCGGTTCGCGATGGAGGACATCGAACATCAGTTTCATGTCTGCCAGCGAATGTTTCAACTGGCTGTAGACAATGCCCAGGAAGTTCAGCGGAATAAATAACTGCAGCAGGAAGGCGTTGACCAGCACCAGGTCGCCCAGCGTCATGTGCCCGTCGACAACCCCCTGCGCGGCCAGGATCATGATCAGCGTAACACCGACCGCAATGATGGCGGCCTGGCCGACATTCAGAACCGATAGCGATGTCTGGCTCTGCACGGCTGCCTTTTCCCAGTGCTGCAGGCTGTCATCGTAACGCCTGAGTTCGTACGGCTCGTTACCGAAGTACTTGACCGTCTCGTAGTTAAGCAGGCTGTCGATGGCCTGCGTATTCGCCTGCGAATCGTAGGTATTCATGGTGATGCGGTATTTCATGCGCCATTCCGTCACGACCATGGTAAAGACGATATAGCTGATCACGGACACAAAGGTGACGACGGCGAACATTGCGTCGTAGCGCGTCAGCAATATTGCGGCGATCATGAAGATTTCCACCAGCGTCGGCAGGATGCTGAACACCATGTAGTTCATCAGCGAGCTGACACTGCGCGTGCCGCGATCGATGTCGCGCGACAGGCCGCCGGTCTTGCGCTCCAGGTGGTAGCGCAGCGACAGGCGGTGCAGGTGTTCCAGCACCCGCAATGACACCTTGCGCATCGCCCCGTGCCGCACCCGTGCAAATACCGAGTCGCGCAGCTCGGTGAACAGCGAGCTGGCCAGGCGCAGGGCGCCGTACATCAGCAGCAGTGTCAGCGGCAGCACCAGCAGGGAGGCATCATCCATGTCCAGGCTGTCGACAATATCTTTCAGCACCAGCGGGATACCGACATTCGCCACCTTGGCCAGCACCAGGCAGGCCAGTGCCAGGACGACGCGGCCACGGTAGTCCCACAGGAAGGGTGCGAGCGCCCGCAGGGTGCGAATGTCGCTGCCGGCGGCGCCGGGCATATCGGTGGGGCGAGTGTGCATGATCCCTGCTGTCGTGGGTAAACGCGGTATTGTCACAGAATAGCCGGGTTACAGGAACCGTTGTGGCTGTTATCTTGGCGCGCCGCCCCTGTATAATGCCTGCCTTTTACCCAGCATGGTGTTTTTAGTATGCCGATTTACGAATATCAATGTGAGGCGTGCGGGCACGTGTTCGAAACCCTGCAGCGCCTCAGCGAGGAACCGCTGAAGGAATGCCCGGAATGTGGCAAGCCGGCCCTGAAGAAGCTGGTGTCTGCAACGGCCTTTCGTCTCAAGGGTGGCGGCTGGTACGAAACCGACTTCAAGACCGGTGGCAAGAAGAATGTTGCCGAGGGTGACAAGAAGCCCGCTGCCGCAAGCGAAGCGAAGGGCAAGTCAGGCAGTAGCACGACAACGAAAAAATCGGGCGGCGACAGCTGAAGCCGGCCCGATCCATGCGCGGCCTGAAAAACCGTTTTACCAACCTGTAACCGGAACCTGAATTATGCGCAGTCACTATTGCGGCGAAGTCACCGCACAAAACCTTGATCAGGAAATCACCCTGTGCGGATGGGTACATCGCCGTCGTGATCACGGTGGCGTCATCTTTATCGACCTGCGGGACCACAAGGGCCTGGTACAGGTAGTCATCGATCCCGATACCGGGGAAACCTTTGCCGCCGCCGAACGCGTGCGCAACGAGTACGTGCTGCAGATAACGGGACGTGTGCGCCGCCGCCCGGCCGGTACCGAAAATCCGGACATGACGACCGGTGAGGTCGAGCTGCTGGGTCTGCAGCTGAATGTGCTGAACGCGGCCGAGACGCCGCCATTCCAGCTGGAAGACACCGATATCGGTGAAGAGACGCGCCTGCGCTTTCGTTACATTGACCTGCGCCGCCCGGAGATGCAGGAAAAGATTCGCCTGCGCGCGCGTATTACCCGTGCCATGCGCACC
>JAOULY010000436.1 GCA_029881775.1 Gammaproteobacteria bacterium | reverse complement strand
CAGTACAGCCGCCAGCAGCGGGATAAAACGTTTTCGTGAATGTGGCATTGGATGCATGACAGGAAAAATGCGGGCCTTGCTGCCCGCATTCCGTTTATCTGTCAGTCGCGACTAGAGTGCCGCCCAGGTTGTCATGATTGGTGTCTCGTAGATGTCATCGCCGTCCGCATCCACAAAGATCTCGACATTGATGCCGTCCGGCAGGGCGAAGACCAGCGCCTTGGAGTTGTCGAGACTGTTCGTGATCAGTATCTGGCCGGCGGTCGGGTCGCCATTGCCGACGAGCAGGTTACCGCTGAAGGGCGTAATGGTGGTGACGATTACCGCGCCACCGATACCGAGTGAGCTGATCGTACCGTTCAGATCGATGCTGTAGTCATCGGTGAAGATATTGCCGGTGATGTGGTAGCTATAGTCGGCAAAGTGATAGGGGACGCCGGCCACCGTTGTATTGAGGAACGTCCCGAACGTCTCGATCCCGATTTCGCCGGCACCGTCATCGTCGATGATGATCGACATGTCACCGTCGCTGGACACGACCGAACCCGCATCATTAGCCGTGAATCCATCGAGGGTGACATCGATGCCGAAAGTGAAAGGCGCAAAACCATCAAACGGGGACGGCGTGGTCTCCGTCACTATGAAATTGAACCGCCCGTTCATCAGGACTCCGTTCAGCAAGCAGTCGATATAGCGGAGGTTGAGGAAGTCGTCGACATACAGGGTAAACAGGTTTGGATCAACCACCTCACCGGAGTAACGGACAAAGCCCGAGTTGTCGCAGCTGGCGGAGCGCGAACTGATCACGACACCGGTCACGCTTCCGGTTGCCGGCAGTGTGCCGGCCAGTTGCGGATTGCCGAGTTGTGACAGGACCAGGTCAGCGTAACTGAAGTTGCCACCCCCGCCGGAGACCGACACACCGGTGACAAAACCCGAGCCGCTGGTCGTGCCGGTGGCGGCTTCCGCCGAACCAAGCAACTCTGCAACAATCAATTCGGCATTGAGTGCATTGATGGTTACCGGCGTGGTCGGCACGATCGGCGTCAACGGGCCACCGCCACCGTTGCCGCCACATGCCGTGACCAGCAATACGCACGACAGACTAAAGAAGCAGGATTTGAGAGAATTCATGCGAGTAACCCCCTGTTAATATTATATATCCGGGTGTGCATACTTAGACCGTATACGAAAACGGTACACCGATCAATCGGGGAGATCCTGAAAATAGCTGTTTATAGCGGTAAACAGTAAAAAGGGGGCGGAGGGAATGAATTTAATCCCTCCATTCCATCTTGCTTCTCATTCGCATTGCTATGCCAGTAAATCCACCGGCCTGCTGGTGTTGACCGGGATAGTGAGGAAGAGAGCGGCTTAATATCAGGGCATGCTAAACGGCGGAAGTCGGCCAGTGCCAGGCACTAACAAGCAGGGGGCAGCTACTGCACCCGCGCACTGCGGTTCCGCAACCGTAGCCCGGATGGAGTGAAACGCAATCCGGGGGTATCTCCCCGGATTCCACTGCGTTGCATCCGGGCTACTCCGCAACCGTAGCCCGGATGGAGTGAAACGCAATCCGGGGGTATCTCCCCGGATTCCACTGCGTTGCATCCGGGCTACGGCACTGAATGCCTGAGATGTCGGATTCCATGGCCTCGGAACGACAACTTCCAGTCATTCATCAAAAAGTAATTTTTATTACTCGAAGTTTGCTGTCCCTGCAAACGCACTAAAACTGTCTTATGCTGTGTGTATACCTGTTGAAGGAGTCAGATACCAACCAAGTCGATCCGTTAGGCTGAATATGAAGTCAATCAGCCCTGTCACAATAGGGGAAAGACTATGCTTACTGTAAATCGATATGTAGTCGGGTTTTACCTGGTCCTGCTTGACCTGATCACTGCCACTTCCTCGTTCGCTGAAGACCAGGCTGTTCCCCAGCCGCCCCCATGGCCCGGATGGCAAACAATGCATTGGCACGGCTTCTGGTGGGTTTTCCCGCTGATTTTTTTCGTAATGATGATAGTGATATGCCTGCTTGTGATGAGAAGAGGTTGTATGGGTTGTATGTGGCGTGGCAGAAAGATGGATGGCCCGGAAGCCCGTGATGCAATGAAGTGGCCCGGGGGAGATGCGTCCGAGTCGGCCTTGAATATACTGGACAAGCGCTACGCCAGCGGTGAAATAGACAGGCAGGAATACGAGGAAAAAAAAGCGGCGATTACCACAAGGTAAGCTGCACACTCTGACAGTCCCATCCAATCGCATAACAGCCATGCACCACCCAGCGGAAAGTCTCGGGTTTTGGGTAATTAAATACCGTTGGTGGATTATTGCCGCTACCATCGCGATGGTTGCCTTTACTGGCAGCGGCCTGCGGTTCCTGAGTTTCAACATGGACAACCGCAT
>JAOULY010000435.1 GCA_029881775.1 Gammaproteobacteria bacterium | reverse complement strand
TAATTGACCGAAAATTAAATATTCCCGGTTTTCCTGCAATTTCATTGACCCCTCCCATAGACCATCCTTATAATCCCCGGCTGCCTGATGGGCGGTTTGCGCGCGGCAGGTTTTGCAAAAAACCGTCGTTGAAATTGTGCGCAACCTGTGTAACCAATTGAATCAAGGCTGAAATACGTGACCCGGGCGCGTAGCTACCGCAAGCTGGCAGGGTTGCAACTGACGCTGGTGATGGCCGCATCAGTCCTGTTCTACCTGTGGAAGGGTGCCTTTGCGGCGGCATCCACGGGGTTTGGCGGCAGTATCGCGATGATCAATATCGCTCTCCTGTTGTGGCGGCGTGACCGGCTGGACCGGGGGCGTGCCCTGAGCGCCGGCGAAAGTATTCGCCTGTTGTATCGCAGTATGCTGGAGCGATTTATCGCCGTCATTGTCCTGTTCTGGCTTGGCATGGGCGTGCTGGAATTGTTCGCGCCTGCGTTGCTTGCAGGTTTTGTCGTGGGCCAGCTGGCCCTGTTTTTTATCGGAAACGAAAGGAAATCTGAGCGCCATGGCGTCTGATGCACTGACAACTTCGAGTTACATCAAGCACCATCTGACCAACCTTACCTATGGCCAGTTTCCGGAAGGCCATGCGCATGCCGGACACTGGGGCTTTGCCCACAGCGGTGAAGAGGCCGCGGCAATGGGCTTCTGGGCAATCAATGTCGACAGCATGCTGTTCTCGATTGGCCTGGGTGTCCTGTTTCTCGCGTTGTTCCGCATGGCGGCGAAAACCGCCAGCGTCGATACACCCTCCGGCTGGCAGAATTTCGTCGAATGGATTGTCGAGTTTATCGATGACAGCGTGCGCGGTTCATTTAGCGGCAAGAACCCGCTGGTTGCGCCGCTGGCACTGACTTTGTTCGTCTGGATATTCCTGATGAACCTGATGGACCTGATTGCCGTTGACCATATTCCCTGGCTGGCCTCGCTGATGGGCGTGAGTCATCTCAAGATAGTGCCGACGACCGACCCGAACATCACCTTCGGCCTGGCATTGCCGGTGTTTTTCCTGGTGCTCTACTACAGCATCAAGATCAAGGGTGTCGGTGGCTTTTTCGGCGAACTGGCGTTTCATCCGTTTCCCAAGTGGATGTTCCCGGTCAATCTGCTGCTTGAGGGTGTGACGCTGATTGCACGGCCGCTGTCGCACTCGCTGCGACTGTTCGGCAACCTCTATGCGGGCGAGATGATCTTCATCCTGATCGCGCTGATGTACGGCGGCGGCATGGCGCTGGGATTCTTCGGCGGGTTGCTGCAACTCGGCTGGGCGATCTTCCACATCCTGATTATCACCCTGCAGGCATTCATCTTCATGACACTGACAATCGTGTACCTGGACATGGCGTCGCAGGAGAGTCACTGATTTCACTTTTGATATTTGCACAATACCTTAGGAGATAAACATGGAAAACGCACTTCTTTATATCGCTGGCGGCCTGATGATGGGTCTCGGCGCATTGGGTGCTGCTGTCGGTATCGGTATCCTCGGTGGTCGCTTCCTTGAAGGTGCGGCTCGTCAGCCGGAGCTGATCCCGATGCTGCGTACCCAGTTCTTCATCGTCATGGGCCTGGTCGACGCGGTGCCGATGATCGCGGTGGGTCTCGCCATGTACGTCATGTTCGCGGTGGTCTCGTAGCACTGTTTGACTGAAATTTTGTTACTTGAGGTGCAAGCATGAATTTTAATGCGACACTGATCGGACAGACCATCACATTCATCGTGTTCGTATGGTTCTGCATGAAGTTTGTCTGGCCGCCGATCATGAATGCGCTGGCTGAACGCAAGAAGAAAATCGCCGACGGCCTGGCCGCTGCTGAACGCGGTCTGCACGAGAAGGTACTGGCCGAGGAACGCGCCAGGGAAATTCTGCGCGAGGCGAAAGAGCAGGCCGGTGAAATTATTCACCGTGCCGACAAACGTGCTGCGGAAATCGTCGACGAGGCGAAGGTCGATGCGCGTGCCGAAGGCGACCGGCTCAAGACGGCTGCTGCAGCCGAGATCGACCAGCAGCTGAACCGGGTACGCGAGCAACTGCGTGGCCAGGTGGTATCGATTGCGCTGGCCGGTGCCGGCAAGGTGCTGGAGCGCGAAGTCGACGAGGCCACACACGGCGAGCTGCTCAAAAAGCTGGCGGCTGATATCTGATGGCAGAGGCACTGACAATCGCGCGCCCGTATGCACAGGCCGCGTTCAAGTTTGCCAGCGAGCAAGGCATGCTGAAGGAATGGTCAGACATGCTCGGGCTGCTGGCCGCGATTGCGGATGATGACGCTATCCAGGGCGTCATCGACAGCCCGCATATGACCGAGCAGCAACTGGCCGACGTGTTTATAAGTGTTGGCGGTGAACACCTGAACGAAAAAT
>JAOULY010000434.1 GCA_029881775.1 Gammaproteobacteria bacterium | reverse complement strand
CGGCATGAACGTGTTTTATGTCAGCAATGACGGTAAATATGTGTTCGAAGGCAAGCTCATCGATATGAGTACACGCACCAACCTGACAGAGGCAGTCCTGGGCAAGGTGCGCAAGCAAGCAATCAGTGCAATCGATGAAAAAACCATGATCGTATTCCCCGCGAAGAGCGAACGTCACGTCATTACCGTGTTTACCGACATCGATTGCGGTTACTGCCGCAAGCTGCATAACGAGATCGGTGCCTATAACGCGAAGGGCATTACCGTGCGTTACCTGGGTTTCCCGCGGTCGGGTCCTGACACGCCATCTTATGACAAGGCGGTTTCCGTCTGGTGTGCCGATGATCGTAACAAGGCCATGACAAGTGCCAAGTCCGGCACAAAGCTACCGGCAAAGGATTGCGCGAACCCGATCAAAGACCATTTAAACATTGGCATTGAAATGGGTGTTACCGGCACGCCGGCTATCGTGATGGAAAGCGGTGTCCTGTTGCCAGGCTATTTACCGGCCGGGAAGCTTGCGGACGAGCTGGACGGGAAGTCTGGCAAACGCTCCTGAGTACCTCACTCAACCGGTTTAGTGCAGGGCATTAAACAGGCTCCGGCGCCACGCGCCCACGCGCTCATCGGATTCTCCGAGCAGGTTGAACAGGGCCAGCAGTGACTTGCGTGCGGCGTCATCGCCGTACCCGCGGTCATGTTGCAATACGTACATGAACGCATCACGGGCCAGTGCATAGTCATCCTGCAAAACATATGCACAGCCAGGCCGGTGACGGCTGTCGCTGTCACCCGGGTTGGCGTTCACGGCCTGTTCCAGCGCCGGTACTGTTTGTCCGGCCGGTAGTTGCGCGGCAAAGTCCAGCAGGGCGCGTAATCCGGCACCTGCGGGTTCCTCGCGAATGTCGCGTGGCAGGGTATCCAGCAGCTGTGCAGCGCTGTCGGTATTGCCCGTTTTGAAACGCAACGCCGCATAATCCAGCGTCAACAGGTGGTTGTCCGGTTCGCTTTCGCGGGCCGCCTGTAATAATGCGAGGGCCTGTTCATGCTGGCCTGCTGCAAACAGTTCACGTGCCTGCTCACGTGCCTGGTCGGAGGCGCGGTCGATATGACGGTCCAGCATGACACGCAGCGTGCTCTCGGTTTGTGCGCCGGAAATCTCTTCCACCAGCTCGCCGTTTTTATACAGCCGCAGGGTCGGCAGGCTGCGAATATTGTGTGCCCGCGACAACTCGCGCTGTTCGTCGGTGTTGACCTTGGCGAGCGCGAAGGCACCGGCATCTGCATCTTGCACGGACCGCACCAGTCGGCCCAGTAATCGACCAGTACCGGGAGCGTGTGCGAACGCTCTGTCACCCGCGTCGCGAATGATTGATTGTCTACATCAGTTATGATTGGTAAGTCATTCATTATATACGCGAACAACCGGGTTAATCAGTGTTGGCCGCGGATTGTAAACCATCCAGCCAGACCAGCTCAGTACAGGCGGTGAACAGCAGGCCGCTGCGGATACTGTGCTGCGGCCATAGCCGGGTAACGGCACGGGTGTAATAACGCATCTGCTCAAGATAGTTGTCGGCCAGCTGGTCGAGGGTGGCGGGCGTTGCATGTTGATGCGTCTTGTAATCGATCAGCAGGATGTCGCCGTCGTTGACCACCAGCCGGTCGATAATCCCGTGCACCATGTTGCCTTGCTCAAGATACTGGACCGGCACTTCGTTATAGGCCGCCTGGCAATCGGCTGGATCGAACACGGGGGCGAACGCCGGGTGTTTACGCACAGCCAGCGCTTCCGTCCAGCAGGACAGTAATTCGGCATCGTCCGGCGTACGTTCCAGCTGCGCGGCAACCTGGCCAAGCACGCTGTCCTCGTCTGTTTCACCGGCACGCGCCAGGCGTTCCAGCATCAGGTGAATGGCAATGCCGCGAGTCCGGCCGTCGCTGTCGGGGTGGCCCGACTGCGTTGCGAGGCTGTGGCGGCTGGGTGCAATCAGTCGACTGGTCGCAGCCGGGGTAATGGTGCCAGCCAGGCCCGGCGGTACCGGTACTGCTTTGGTCTGCCTGTCTTTCTGCGGCGCAGCCGGCTTTTTTGTGCCGGAGTGGAAGTGCGGATTACCGCTGGCTGTCAGTTCGCAGTCCTGCATGGCCTGCGCGGCCATACCGTACCAGCCGGTATCGCGCGTGGACGGCTTGCAGCTGCCGGAAATGAACAGGTACTGGCGTGCGCGCGTCAGTGCGACATATAACAGGTTGGCATCTTCGCAGCGTGCAGCCGTTGCCTGCTGTTCCAGCAGGGTGGCGGTGCGGCTGTCGCGATTGGCGGCTTTGCCGGCCAGCAGGATTATATCCGGGCGTGCGGCGTCATCCGGCCAGTTCACCGCCGCGTTGTAGGCGCTGCGGTCGCGCGGTCGCGTGGCG
>JAOULY010000433.1 GCA_029881775.1 Gammaproteobacteria bacterium | reverse complement strand
AACACCGCCAGGGCCCAGTGTGTCGTCGACCAGGTCGATCAGGCGGCGATTGTTGGCGTGATTCAGCTCGGAAATCATCACCACCATGTCCACCTCGTCAGCTGCGCGCTTCTGGTTCATAACTTCAACCAGCTCGACGATCTCTTCGTCACCCTTGGTGAAGCAGATACCCTCGACGACCGGGTTGCCGATGACCCGGGGGCCACGTTCCGTGGTGAAGGCGATTACGCCGATGTTGATGCCGGTCTGCGGATCGGTCACGATCCTGTAGGGCTCGAACAGGCGGACCCTCGAGCCGACCGGCGGGCAGTTGGCCGAGTCGCGATTGTCGTCGATGTAGGCATTCGATGCCATGGTCGGCCAGTTGGCCAGCGGTCCCCTCGAGAAATCGCAGTCCGCCGGGGGGGCACTGTTGACGTTGTGGAACGGCGGGATCGTGCCGTTGCTCGTGTCCTTGATGCGTGAGTTGGTATCGAGTATGCCGCGGGCCGTGTTGGTAAAGCCCCACAGTTCGTTCGCACGGCAGGTGCCGTAGGTGAACTCCCAGTTGCCCGGCGCGAACAGGTCGATATCGAACTCGTTCAGGATGCCGACGATGCCGTCACCCCGGGTGAAAGTCACCTCCAGGCCGCCATGCGCGGTATCGCCCGTCATGAAGGTAAAGTGCGTGCGGCCCTGCGCGTCTGCGACACTGCGGATTTTCTTCACCAGGGTGAACATCCTGGCCAGCCCGCCCTCCAGGTCCTTGTTGGTGTTGTCGCTGCGGACGTTTGTCGCTGGCTCGATCTGCCCGTGCGTATCGCCGATGTGGATCAGTGTGATCTGGTCTGTTCCATTGGCGAATACGTTGCTGGCAAAACCAAGTGCTACAGTCGCAATTGCCGTGGTAATTCTCTGAATGATTTTCATAATTAATACCTCGCTTGATTAATGCCGGGCCCATCTGTGCCGCATACATCGATTGCCTCACAGCAGGCCCGTTTCGTCTTCTTTCGCGGCAGGCACGCAGTGCGGTCCTGCCTTAATCGCCCTCCCTGGCGACGGCTTTCAGCTGTTAGGGCAAAGTCGAGTGGCCTGACTCACGCTGGATTTCAAGCCATTCCGTCTCTATGTTCCCAGGCCGCCGATCAGCCGGCCGGCGCCGCTCGGCGTGAATCATCCTCCCCAGGCAGTCATGTAACGGACTACCGTGCTGTCATCAGCAGGACACTTTCACACTGCTTTACGAATTACCGTTTCAGCCAGGCCGGACCGACGCCCTGGGTCGGCTGCACGATGCCCGGTCCGCCGTGCTCGGAAACCGGCACGCCACGACGCGGGTCCAGCGGATCGGCACCGACCACTTCGACTCGGCCAAGCCCATCATCGGTCTGGTTGACGGTATGGCCGACCAGGGCCGGGTCCAGATAACGACGCAGCGCGTCCACCGGGTGAACGAAGTCATTTGGTGCCACCTTGCGGAACAGCGGTGTGCGCCCCGGCTTGAACACCGGCAGCTGGGCGTCGGTAACCACGGGGGCCACGACACCGAACGAACCGCCCATATCAAGTTGGCAGGGTGCTGCACCACCGGCAAACGTGAAAGCGTTGTCGCAGCTCTCCTGGCTGGCCGTGATAAAGCGCAGGTTGGTCGCACCTGTGGTGCGGCAGACCTCGTCGGTCGGATTGCCGTGCGGGTAGCAGGAGGCCAGCGTGTAGATCTTGCTGTCGTCGAGTAGCTCGGGGCCGGAGCCGCCGTCGATGGTCACAGCGGCAATGCGTTTGCCGGCACTGATGGTCTGCGGGAAGTCATCATTCAGTTGCAGATCGAAGTGCATGTTGTCGGTGAAACCGAGGAACCAGCCACCGCGCTGGCGGTAGGGGTTCGGGTCGAAGACGTTATTGAGAATGCCCTCCCAGTGTGTCTTCAGCCGCCCGCCGGTGTACTCGGCCAGGCCGGTCGCGGCACCGATGGGGTAGTAGTCGTAGAGGTCGCCGACGGTGATGTCGCCGCTGGCCAGTGATTCGTCGAACAGTACGTCGTTTTTACCGAAGATGACGACGTCGAAGCGGAAGCCATTGGTGGTCGACAGTGTGTTGGCGTCAGTTAACGTATTGCCCTTGGAGTCCGTGGTACCCAGCGCAGTTATCGCAAGGTGCTTGAAGGCATCCACCATGACATTATTGGAGATGTCCTCGAGCGCATCGAAGCGCTGGATGGTCACGTCGCTTTCACCGATCTTGAGATCGAGCGGGTCACACAGGGTGTGCCCCGTGCCGAACGGGAAGGCATTGACCCCGAAGGTATGGCAATGCTGATCCGGGCCCGAGACGAAGGTTGACTGTGCGTCATCCACCATGGCCTCGACGACGGGATCCTCGGGCACAGTCGAATCGGCCTCCATCAGATCCCAGTCGTAACTGATGATCTTGCCATTGCCG